>JAHIJU010000124.1 GCA_018898235.1 Actinomycetota bacterium
CGCGCCAGCATGTGGGCCGCCCGGGACGCGACGAGGTGAAGGGGAGGCCGATCGATGGCCGCGATGAAGCCGAGGACCGGCGAAGGCCCGCTCGAGGTCACCAAGGAGGGACGCGGCATCGTGATGCGTGTCCCGCTGGAGGGTGGCGGTCGGCTCGTGGTGGAGCTCAACGCCACCGAGGCGGCAGAGCTGGGCGAGGCACTGACCTCTGTCGTCAGCTGATCGAACCGCCATGGCAGAACGAGGTGACCGGGTCCGGACGCCGCCCGTTCTGAGCCTCACCGGTGGTGAGGTCGCGGGAACCCCGCTGCTGACCGACGGAAGCGTCGATGCGGTGGCGGTTCCCGTCGGCCCCGCCCGGGCCGGTGACGAAGGGCTCCAACCTGGTGAGGGCACGGCCGCAGCGGCCGCCCGCTACGGGATCGACCTCGCGGAGCTGGCCGAGCGGGCCGGGCTGACCGGGGCGGCCGGTCAGGCCCACACCGTGCAGCTCCCACGTCCGGTGGGTTCGGCCGTGTCGTTGCCGTGGGACGGTCTGCCGCCGCGGGTCATCCTGGTCGGCACCGGGACCGGATCGATCCGGGACCTGCGACGGGCCGGGGCCGCGCTGGCTCGTCAGGCTCGCGGCCTTCGACGCGTCGCGTCCACCGTCGGCGTGCGCCCGGCGGACCAGGCCTCGCCCGCCGCCCAGGCCCTGCGCGCCGTCGCGGAGGGCTACCTGCTCGGCGCCTATCCGCCGTACCGCGCACCGGGGACCTCGACGACCGCTCCCGAACCGGTCGGTGAGCTGGTGATCCTCGGCCGCGACGGGACGCGGGCCGGCGCAGCCGTGGCGGCCGCACGGGCCGTGGCCGAGTCGGTCTGGTTGGCGCGGGACCTGACCGCGACCCCGTCGAGCACGAAGAACCCTGCGTGGCTCGCCGCCGAGGCGCGTCGTCGTGGCCGGGCCGCTGGTCTGCAGGTGGAGGTGCTGGGGCCGCGTGAGCTGGCGGCCGGCGGGTTCGGTGGGCTCCTGGCGGTCGGCGGTGGTTCGGCCAACGGTCCGCGGTTGGTCCGACTCACCTGGGATCCCGCCACCGAGCGCAGGACCCGGCACGTGGTCGTGGTGGGCAAGGGCATCACCTTCGACACCGGTGGGATCTCGCTCAAGGCTCGCGAGTCGATGGTCACCATGAAGACCGACATGGCGGGCGCGGCCGTCGCCCTGGCGACCGTGCTCGGCGCGGCGGCGCTGGGTGTGCCGCACCGTGTGACGGCGGTGCTGGCGCTCGCGGAGAACCACCTCGCCGGCGCGTCCTACCGTCCCGGTGACGTGGTCACGATCCACGGCGGTCAGCGGGTCGAGGTGACCAACACCGATGCGGAGGGGCGTCTGGTGCTGGCCGACGCCCTCGACTGGGCCGCGGCCACCCTGGCGCCGGACGTGCTCCTCGATGTCGCCACCCTCACCGGCGCCGCCACCGTGGCGCTCGGGCGCACCCACGCCGCGCTGTTCACGGCCGACGACGCGCTGGCCGCCGCGTTGGAGGCCGCCGGCCTGGCGTGCGGCGAGCCGGTCTGGCGGATGCCGCTCGTCCACGACTACGACGAGCTGCTGAGCTCGTCGCTGGCCGATGTACGGCAGGTCTCGAACGATCCGCAGTCCGGCGCCGGCGCGATCGTCGCGGCGCTGATGCTGCAGCGGTTCACCCGCGGCGCCCGCTGGGCGCACGTGGACATCGCCGGCCCCGCACGCGCGAGCGCCGAGCTCCACGAGGTCCCCGCCGGTGCCACCGGCTACGGAGTACGGCTGCTCCTGGGACTGCTCGCGGAACCGTCCTTCACGCCCTGAGCCCCTCGTCCGGGGCCGACATCACCGGCGGACGGCGACCAGCACCCCGTCGCCCGTCGGCAGCAGGGTCGACTGCAGGCGGTCGTCGGCCCGGACCGTGCGCCCGACCTCCCGGGCCAGCGTCGTCGCCTCGTCGCGGCGTGCCGGGTCGCCGACCTGGTCGCGCCACAGCGCGTGCACCACCACGAGCAGCCCACCCGGCCGCAACAGACGTACGCCGTGCTCGACGTAGCCAGCTGCGCCCTCCGGGTCACCGTCGACGACCACCATGTCGTAGGCGGCGTCGGTGAGCCGGGAGAGCACGTCACCGGCACGGCCCCAGATCGCCCGGACGCGCGTCGGACGGATCCCGGCGTCGGCGAACGTGCGCTTCGCCCAGCGCTGGTGCTCGGCCTCGACGTCGATCGTCGTGAGCACGCCGTCCGGCTCCATACCGCGCAGCAGGTGCAGCGAGCCGACCCCGGTGCCGGTGCCGACCTCGACCACGGAACGGGCGTGGGCGGCACCCGCCAGGACCGTGAGCAGGGACCCCGTCGCCGGGCTGACCGGCTCGACACCCACCTCAGCGGCCCGCTCCCGGGCGATGACCAGGAGCTCGTCCAGCGGCGCCGACTCCTCGCAGAACGCCCAGGACAGGGCCTTGTCGGCGGACATCGGGGCTCCTGGCGTTCGGTGGGATGGCCCGATCAGCCTAGTCCCCGGCGATTTCCCAGGTTCTTCCCTGGAACCAGGGGCAGGCTCGGTTCGTTGTCTGGACCAGGACCGGGGAGGATCGGCACATGACGTCGACGCAGGAAGCCGCCTGGACGGCGCCGTCCTGGGAGGAGATCGTCCGCGAGCACTCCGCCCGGGTCTACCGCCTCGCCTACCGGCTGACCGGCAACCGGGCCGATGCCGAGGACCTGGTCCAGGAGACGTTCGTCCGGGTGTTCCGTTCGCTGCACACGTACACCCCCGGCACGTTCGAGGGCTGGCTGCACCGCATCACGACGAACCTGTTCCTCGACGGCGCGCGACGCCGGGCGCGCGTCCGCCTCGAGCTGATGGGTGAGGACACCGAGCGCTACCCGTCGGCCTCGTTCGAGGACACGCCCGAGCGTGCCTACGAGCACCTCAATCTCGACGACGACGTCCAGCGCGCGCTCGACGAGCTCGCGCCGGAGTACCGCGCGGCGGTCGTGCTGGCCGACATCGAGGGCCTGTCCTACGAGGAGATCGCCGTGACGCTCGGGATCAAGCTCGGGACGGTGCGCTCCCGCATCCATCGTGCCCGGGCCCGGCTGCGGGTCTCGTTGGCGCACCGGCGGCCCGAGCGGGTCGGTGAGCGACCCGCAGACGTGGGTGCTCCGGTGTCCTGATGGCGCACCTCGGCCCGCTGATCAGCGACCTCCTCGACGGCAGGCTGGACCCGGCCGACGCGGAGCGGGCCTTCATGCACCTCGCAGGCTGCACGCGGTGCGCCGGTGAGCTCATGGACGCCCGGGAGGTGCGCGCGGCGCTCGCCGAGGTCGCCGGTCTCGCACCGCCGCAGCCGACGGGGGACCTCACGGCGCGACTGCTGTCGCTACGTCTGGACGTCCCGGCGATCCCGAGGCCGCCCGATCCGTTCCTGCCGGTGTCGGAGCGCGACCGCGTCGCGCGGGCGTACAGCGATCACCGGGCGTTGCGGGGTGAGCTGGGCGTTCGTCATCCGGCTCGGCGGGCCGCGGTACCGCTGGTCGGGATCGGCGCATTCGCCGCGGCCCTGTTCGTGCTCGGCAGCCAGCCGGTCGTCGCGCCGTCGGCACAGCCGGCCGTCGCGTTCGACCTGCTCGCGGATGCGGCGGCGACCCGGACCGTGGCGACCACGACGGGCGAGACCGACCTCAGTGCGCTGCGCGCGGCGGGCTGGGTCCTGCCCGAGACGTTGCCGGACGGCTGGCAGGTCACCTCGACCGGGTGGGCCTCGACCGGTGTCCTGGAGGTCGATGTCGCCGGGGACGGGCTGAGCGCGGTCGTCACCGAGCAGCAGGGCAGGCTCGACCCGTCGGTGGCGGCCTCCGGCACGGTGCAGGACGTCGGCGGTCGCCAGGTGGTGGTGCTGAGCCAGGCACCGTGGGTCGCGGTGTGGCAGTCCGGCTCCACCGTGGTCGAGGTCGTGGCCCCGAGCGGGGACCACGGCGTCGCAGTCCTGGTCGCTGCCTTCCCAGCGGCGCCGTACGACGATGGTGTGACGGCCCGGCTGGTGCGCGGGTGGGCACAGGTCGCCGGGACCCTGACGGGGTCCTGATGGCCGGGCGGACCCCCGTGGTCGCGCGGGCCCGGGACGTACCGGCGGGCGACGGTCGCCGGTGTGGTGACGGGGTCGACGATCGGTGCGCCGACGCGGGTAGCCTGTCCAGGTGATCGGGATCAACGGCGGTGAGTTCCTCATCCTGCTGGTGATCGCTGCGATCGTCATCGGCCCCGAGAGGTTGCCGGGGTACGCCGAGCAGCTGGCCTCGTTCGTGCGACGGGGGCGTGTGCTGCTGCGCGACACCCGCGAGCGGGTGAGCTCCGAGTTCGGCGACGCGGGCAACGACCTCGACTGGGAGGCGCTCGACCCCCGCCGCTACGACCCGCGTCGCATCGTCCGCGAGGCGCTCGCCGAGGACCTCACAGCACCGGCTGCCCGCCCGGTGCCGCGTCCGGCGACCACCGCGGCGACCACCGCGGCAGCCGCCCCGGGAGCGGCCGCTGCTGCAGCTGCCGAGCCGGTCCCGGTCGCCTACGACGACGAGGCGACCTGAGCGCGCCCGACCGTCCCGTCCGCCACGCCATCTGCAGAGAGTGAGCATCGCCCCGATGTCCGTCCGCCCACGACTGTTCTCGGGGATGCAGCCCACCTCGGACTCGCTCCACCTCGGCAACTACCTCGGAGCGCTGACCCAGTGGGTCGCGCTGCAGGCCGACTACCAGACGATCTACTGCGTCGTCGACCTGCACGCGCTCACCCAGTCACCCGACCCGGCGGTGCTGCGGGCCCGGACCAGGGCCACCGCCGCCCAGTACCTGGCGGCGGGCGTGGACCCGACGCGATCCCTGCTGTTCGTCCAGTCGCACGTGCCGGAGCACACCCAGCTCGCCTGGCTGCTGTCGTGCCACACCGGCTTCGGCGAGGCCAGCCGGATGACGCAGTTCAAGGACAAGACGGCCCGTTACGGCGCCGACACGGCCAACGTCGGCCTGTTCACCTACCCGGTGCTGATGGCCGCCGACATCCTGCTGTACGACGCGGCGCTGGTGCCCGTCGGGGAGGACCAGCGCCAGCACCTGGAGCTCACCCGCAACCTGGCCCAGCGGCTGAACTCGCGGTTCGGCGAGGGCACGGTCGTCATGCCCGAGCCGTACATCGTCAAGGCGACCGCGAAGATCTTCGACCTGCAGGACCCGACCGCCAAGATGAGCAAGTCGGCGGCCAGCCCGAACGGTCTCATCGAGCTGTTGGACGACCCGAAGGTCGTGGCCAAGCGGATCCGCTCGGCGGTCACCGACACCGAGCGGGAGATCCGGTACGACCCGGTGGCCAAGCCGGGTGTGTCGAACCTGCTGACCATCCACTCGGCGCTGTCCGGCACGCCGATCCCCGAGCTCGAGGCGCACTTCTCGGGTGCCGGGTACGGCGACCTCAAGAAGGAGCTCGCGGAGGTCGTGGTCGGGGTCCTCGAGCCGTTCGGCGACCGGGTGCGTGGCTGGCTGGCGGATCCCGCGGCCCTGGACGATGTCCTGGCCGACGGTGCGGCCCGGGCCCGCGCGCTGGCCGCTGCGACCCTCGACCGCCTCTACTCGGTCACCGGCCTGCTACCGGCCGCGGGAGCTCGGTGAACCTGCCGGAGACCTCGGACGACGAGGTCCGGATCGGGATCGCGGTGACGGTGCCGCCCCCGTACGGCCCCGCGCTCGTCTCGGCGCGGGCACGGTTCGGCGACCCGGCCGCGGGGCAGATCCCGCCGCACGTCACCCTGCTCGTCCCCACGGCGCTGGCGGCCGACCGGATCCACCACGTCGACACCCACCTCGACGTGGTGGCCGCGCACCATCAGCCGTTCGTCATGCACCTGCGCGGCACGGCAACGTTCCGACCGGTCTCCCCGGTGGTCTTCGTGCAGGTCGTCGAGGGCATCGCGAGCTGCGAGCAGCTGGAGCGCGACGTGCGCACCGGACCGCTCGACCAGGAGCTGCGCTTCCCGTACCACCCGCATGTCACGGTCGCCCACGAGCTGGACGACGACGGGCTGGACCGGGCGTTCGACGGTCTGTCCCAGTTCGAGGCGAGCTTCGTGGTCGACAGGTTCCACCGCTACCTGCATGGGGACGACGGGGTGTGGCGCCCGGCCCGCGAGTACCTGCTGACCGGTGCGGGCGCGGATGCCGCCCCGGTGCGCCGACCCTAGATTCGACGCATGAGCCGTCCGGACGAGTCTGCGCTGGAACCGTCCGGTGCGGGTGCCGCCCATCGGATGGCGACGGAACGGACGGCGTCCCTGGACCCGCCCGCGCCGCTGCCGTCCGCCCGGCGTGGGCCGGCGGCGCTGGTGGCGCGCGCCACGGCACTCGCCGCGTGGTTCGCCCGCACCCGGGCCGGTCGGGCCAACGCGCGCTTCGGGGCCGCGGGCGGCGGGGTGCTGACCGGCGGGATCGCCTACGCCACGCTGTTCTCGGTGTTCGCCGCCCTCACGCTCGGGTTCAGCGTGTTCATGGCGGTGCTCGGCGGCAACGAGGCGTTGCGGTCGGCCGTCGTCGCCGCGACCGCCGCAGCGCTGCCCGGGGTCGTCGACACCGGTGACGGGGACGGGCTGGTCGACCCGACGACCCTGCGGCTGAGCACGGGGTTCACGCTCGCCGGGGCGATCGCGCTGGTGACCCTCGTGCTGTCGGCGATGTCGGCGGTGGCTGCCTTGCAGACGGGTCTGCGGGCCATGCTCGGGATCGCCCCGGGTGGCAACGCCGTGCTCGGCAAGCTCCGACAGCTCGCGGCGACGGCGGGTCTGGCCCTCACTGTCCTCCTGGCCGCGGTGCTCACCCTGGCGGTGACCGCGGTGGCCCAGGCTCTCGTCGGCGCCCTGGGATGGAGCGACGGGTCCGAGGTCGTGGTCCGGGTGCTGGCACCCCTGATCTCGTTCGGCATCGACGCGGGGGTGTTCGTGCTGCTGGTGCGGGTGCTCACGGCGACCAGGCCCGCTCGGCGCGATCTGTGGACAGGTGCGTTGGTCGCC
>JAHIJU010000125.1 GCA_018898235.1 Actinomycetota bacterium
GGCGGGTGTCGGGGTGTGGGCGATGCTGTTCTCCCGGGCCATGGGCGAGCGGGCCCGTGCCGCCGAACGTGAGGTGCTGCTCGTCGAGGTGGCGCTCGCCGCGCTGCAGGACGAGGAGATCCGGGTGCGCCGCGCGGTCGCGGAGGGCCTGCACGCCACCATGCAGCAGCGGTTGGTGATGCTGGTGGCGCGGATCGACGGGTTGGCCGTGCGGGTCGAGGCCGGGGGCGCGGCCCCGCACGACGTGGCGGCGTTGCGCGAGGTCAGGGGTGAGATCGAGCACCTGCGGGCCCAGGACGTGCGCGAGATGAGCCGTCTGCTCTACCCCGATCAGCTCGAGGTGGGGGTGGTGCCGGCACTGCGGGCGCTGCTGCGCCGGGTCCCGACCAGCATCGCGACCCGGATGGTGGTCGACGACGACGTGCGGGTGCTCGACGACCCGGCCGCGCCGATGCTCACCCAGGCCGAACGCCTCCTGGCGGTGCGGGTGGTCGAGGAGGCGCTGACCAACGCCCTCAAGCACGCCCGACCCGCGTCGATCAAGATCGAGCTGCGGCGTGCCGACGGCGCGATCGTCCTCGACGTGGTCGACGACGGATGCGGCTTCGACGCTGCGCTCGTGAGCCCCTCGGGGACCGCGCGGCTGCGTGACCGGATCGCCCTGGTCGGTGGGCGCCTGGAGGTCGCCGGCACCCCGGGTGAGGGCACCAGGGTGCGCGCCTGGCTGCCGGTGGATGCGCTGCGTAGGCGCTGACCAGCGCCTCGAGACGGGTCGGTGCCCTGGCCGGCCCGGTCGAGGCCTCGTCCGGTAGGTCCGGTTCGCGGCATTCGGCGCTCCCGGCAGCGGGTGAAGAGAACCGGCAAATCGGGCACGACGGGTGCTGGCACCCACCGCGCGGCGCGGGCCCGACCGATGCGGCAGTGGTCTCGTCCTTCACCCGCACCAGTGCGTCACCAAGGAGCCCCTCGATGTCCACCACGACCACCCATCGCAAGGTCCTCGCCGTCGCCCTCGGCATCGTCGGCGTCGCCGGCCTGTCCCTGGCCTCCGCATCGACCCTCAACGTCTCCGGTTCGAGCTCGACCATCCAGGCCGGGGTCGACACCGTCGGCGCCTGCCAGGGCACCGGCACCGTCGCCGCCTCGTTCGGTTCGCCGACCCTCAGCTCCGGCACCTACAAGACCACCAACGTGACGCTGGCCGGCATCGTCGCCGCATGCGCCGGCAAGTCCCTCAAGGTCGCCTTCATCGACTCCTCGGGCACCACGGTCGAGTCGTCCGCGCTCACCCTGCCGTCGGCGACCGGGACCACCCTCGCGGCCCAGACCGTCACGGTCGGCTCGGGTCTCGACTCCGCGGCGCTGTCCAAGGTCGCCGTCACCATCTACGGCTGAGCCCGTGGCACGGTCGGCAGCCCACGCGGTGCGCGGCGAACCTGCAGGTCGCCGCGCACTGCGTGCTGCCCCGACCGTGCTGCTCTACCTGCTCGGAGCGTGGGCCGTCTGGTTCGTGTGGCCGGCCAGCCTCGGCGGGTGCACGACGCTGACCATCGTCTCGGGTCACTCGATGGAGCCCACGCTGCGGACCGGTGACCTGGTGGTCGCCCGCTGCGGCCAGGCGCAGGTGGGCGACATCGTGGTCTACGCCCCGCCGGGGATGGACCGGGCACGCGTGATCCACCGCGTCGTCGGGGGCGACGGTGCCGGTGGCTGGTCCATGCAGGGCGACAACAACGCGTGGGTGGACCCGTTCGCCCCGACGGACAGCCGGGTGATCGGCATCGCGCGTGCGCGGGTCCCGGGGGTCGGTGCCGCCGCGACGGTGCTGGTCAACCCCTGGCTGTGGGCCAGCGTCCTCGTGCTGGCGGCCGCGTTGCTCGTGTGGCCGACGCGGGGACGGGACGGTGCGGACGCGCCGGCGCCCGCAGCAGCACCGCAACCGGCACCGGCACCGGCACCCGAGCAGGAAACGGCGCTCACGCCATGACGTCGCGCCGCACCACCTCAGGACGCGCCGGTGCCGTCGCGTGGGTGCTCGTGGCGGCCCTGCTCGCGGTGGGCGTCCTGCTCGCCGGCGGTGCCGTCGACGCGAGTGCGGCGAGCCTCACGGTGCGCGCGCGCAGCACGGGTGTCGTCATGCTGGCTCGCTGCCAGGGGTCGACCGTCGCCGTGACCGCCGCACCCGCCCTGGCCGGCGGGTCGGTCACCGCCCTCACGCTCACCGGTCTGGACGCGACGGCCTGTGCGGGCCGTCCGCTGCGCGTCGAGGTGGTCGACCCGACCTCGACCGGTCCCTGGTCGAGCGCCGTCCGCGCGTCCGGCACCGGCACGATCACCGCGACCAGCGCCACGGTGACCACCGCCCCGTTCGTCCCGACGGCGGCGCTCAGGGCGCGGGTCGTCATCGACGGCTGGACGGTTCCGAGCAGCTGGACGGTCACGACGGCGGTCGGGTTGCGGTGCGTGGACGCCTCGGGGTGGGGCCACACCTGCCGTGTCGTCGTCGATCGCTACCAGGTGTGGAACGGCGGGTACCGGCTCGACTTCCACGTCGTCACGACCTCGCCCCTGCCGTTCCGCTACGAGATCGCGGCCGATCTGTCGGCCACCGGGTTCGATGTCGACGGGTCCGAGGACGCCTTTCCCGGCTGGCCCGTGCCCGCCTCGCCCGGGCACCCGTCGTGGTACCCGGCCGGGATGAGCGTGACCAATGCGTGCGTCGCCTCGTCGTCCGCCGATCTGCCGGTGATCCGGTTGCGGGGATCCGGGACGGGGTGGAACGACTACGTGGCCTC
This sequence comes from Actinomycetota bacterium, assembly GCA_018898235.1. Taxonomy (GTDB): domain Bacteria; phylum Actinomycetota; class Actinomycetes; order Actinomycetales; family Cellulomonadaceae; genus Cellulomonas. Next base: position 2,796 of record JAHIJU010000125.1, read on the forward strand.
CTGGGCGCCCGCCTACTCCCTCGGGTTCCAGGTCGACGACGCGGCGAGGTTCCCGACCTGGGCGGGCTGCAGCTACTGAGCCGCCCGGGTGAGTCGCGCTACGGCAGAGGTGTGACGTCCCGCCCGGACCTGGGTGCTGGCACCTAGCCTGGGACCGAGGCCGGTGCTCGACCGGCCCGGTCAGGAGGCGCCGTGACCCTGACCCTGGGCGTGCGCACCGGGTGGGCGCTGTCCCTCCTCGGGCTGGCCTGTGCGGGGCTGTTCGCCTCCTGGCAGTCCGGGCAGCTGCTGCCCGCCGCGACGTGCGACCAGAGCTCGGTCGGGTGGACGTACGAGGTCGGCCCGGGCGCCGACGGCAGCACGCAGGTGCGCGGCGTGCGGTTCGAGAACGTCCCGGCCGCGTGCGCCGCCACCCCCGTCAGGGTGCAGTTCCGCTCCGGTGACGACGTGGTCGACACCCAGCTCACCACCCTCGGTCAGGGCGAGGTGCTGGCCTCGGTCCCGGCCGACGGCGCGCTGTGGGTGCCGGTCGGCTGACCTGAGCGACCGCTCAGGCGATCGGGGACAGCTCGGGCCGTTTGCCGCTGCGTCCGTCCCCGGAGGACCGGCCGTGCACGTGCCGGTCGACCCAGGGCACGACGTGCTCGCGGGCCCACTGGGCATCCTGCCGCCAGCGCTCGACCGGGCGGGCCGGCGGGAGCGGGATGAGCGGGTCGTCCCAGTCGGCGGCGTCCGGCACCAGCCCGAGGCCCACGAGTGCGGCCTGGGCGACGCGTTCGTGCCCCTCCGGCGTCAGGTGGATCCGGTCGTCGGCCCACATCCGCCAGTCCATCAGGCTGCGCATGCCCCACAGGTCCAGCACATGGGCCCCGTGCCGACGGGCGATCGACCAGATGTGGGTGTTGTAGACCGCGACCCGTGCGCGGTTGCTCCGCATGAGGGGCACCGTTCCCGTGTCGGTCCCGGTGCTCAGCAGCACGTCGGCGCCGGCCTCCCGGGCCCGCACCACGCCCAGCTCGAGGTGGCGGGCGAGCAGGTCCGGGTTGGCCCCGATCCGCAGCAGGTCGTTGCCGCCGCCGACCAGGCTCACCAGATCGGCGCCCAGGTCGAGCGCCTGCGGCAGCTGGTCCCGCACGATCGGTCGCAGCAGCTTGCCCCGGACGGCGAGGTTCGCGTACTGCAACGGCGACTGGCCGGCGGCCACCCGACGGGCCGACAGGTGCTCGGCGAGCCGGTCGGCCCAACCGCGCTGCGGGGCGTCGGGGCCGTCCGGGGAGTCCCACAGGCCCTCGGTGAACGAGTCGCCGATCGCCACGAACCGTTCCCAGCGTGGTCCTGTCCCCGGGGGCGTAGGTGCACTCACGGGGCCATGGTCCACCGTCGGTCAGGGCAGGTGCCAGTCCACGGGTGCGGCACCCTGGGCGGCCAGCAGCCGGTTGGCGGTGGAGAACGGGCGGGAGCCGAAGAAGCCGCGCGCGGCCGACAGCGGCGAGGGGTGCACCGAGCGGACCGTCGGGACGGCGCCCAGCGCGGGCCCGAGCGACTGCGCATCGCGGCCCCAGAGGATCGCCACCAGGGGACCGCCGCGGGACACCAGTGCCTCGATCGCCCGGTCCGTGACCTGTTCCCAGCCCTTGCCGCGGTGCGAGGCGGGGGTCCCGGGCCGCACCGTGAGCACCCTGTTGAGCAGCATGACGCCGCGGTCGGCCCAGGGGCTCAGGTCGCCGCAGCTCGGCGCCGGGCCGCCCACGTCGTCCACGAGCTCGCGGAAGATGTTGGCCAGCGAGCGGGGCAGCGGACGCACATCGGGCTGCACGGAGAACGAGAGCCCCATCGGATGGCCCGGCGTCGGGTAGGGGTCCTGGCCGACGATGAGCACCCGGACGTCGGCCATCGGTCGGCGGAACGCCCGGAGCACGTCGTCGCCGGCCGGCAGGTACCCGCGACCGGCGGCGACCTCGGCCCGCAGCAGGTCGCCCATCGCCCGGATGACGGGTTCGACCGGGGCGAGCGCGTCGGCCCAGTCGGGTGCGACGAGCGCGTCGAGCGGGGCGGGCGGCACGTCCCGGAGCCTAGACGCGCCGCCCGGGTCCGGGAGTCCCGACGCGGCGATGCTTGACGTCCCGAGATAATTCAGACTATAAATCATGTCGTGAACGAACAGACGGGTGCCTCCCGCAAGGCCTCGGTCCGCGATGTGCGGCGGACCAACCGGGCCCTGCTCCTGCGCCACGTCATGTTCGCCGGCGAGACCACGCGACCTGAGGCCGGTGCGGCCACGATGCTGTCACCCGGGACCATCACCAACCTCGTGACCGAGCTCATCGCCGAGGGGACCGTCGTCGAGGGGCGCAAGCTCGACTCGCCCGGCGGGCGGCCCCGCACGGTCCTGGCCGTGAACCCGCACGCCGCCATCGTCTTCGGTGCGGACGTCGGCGAGGCCGAGGTCACCGTCGAGGCGTTCGACCTGACGATGCGACGGCTCGGCGGGCGGACCCACGCCTTCACCGGCCGGCGCATCTCACCGCAGACCGTGAGCTCGGTCGTGGCCGGGGCGGTCGAGGCCCTCACCGCCGAGCTGGTCGCGGCGGGGGACTTCGGCGCCACGCCGACCATCCTCGGGATCGGTCTCGGTGTCCCGGGCATCGTCGAGCACCCCGACGTCTGGGCGGGGGACGCCGATGCGTCGGCCGAACCCCTCGTGCACGCCCAGGTGGTCGGCTGGGACTCCGTCCGGTTCAGCGATCTGGCGGCCGAGCTGCCCGCCCCGCTGCTGATCGACAACGGCGCCAAGAGCACCACCCAGGCCGAGGCCTGGTACGGCTCGGCGCAGGGCGTCGAGCACGGCGCCGTGGTCCTCATCGGCGACGGTGCCGGTGCCGGGATCATCACCAACGGCCGGCTCTACCGCGGCTCGAGCAGCAGCGCGGGCGAGTGGGGGCACACCAAGATCAGCCTCGACGGCATCCGCTGCCGGTGCGGCGCGCGCGGGTGCGTCGAGACGTTCGTCGGGGCGTCGGCCGTCCTGGAACGCTGGCGCGGACGCGAGGACGCCTGGCTCGGCCGCGAGCCCGAGGGGATCGACGAGCTCTTCGCGGCCTACCACCGGGGCGACGAGGTCGCCGAGCGCTCGCTGCGCGACCTCATCAACCACCTCGGCATCGCGCTGTCGAACCTGGTCAACCTCTACAACCCGCAGAAGATCGTGGTGGGCGGCTGGTTCGGCGACCGGCTCGCCGAGGAGTTCCTGGCCGACATCGCCGCCGCCGTGCGCCGCTCCTCGCTCAGTCAGCCGGGCGCGGAGGTCGTCGTCGAGCGGTCGAGCCTCGGCCGGCGTGCCACGGCCCTCGGCGCCGCCACCTTGCCCCTGGATCGATTCATCGAGCGTGGCTGGCCCCAGTAGGGGCCCGTCCACGTGCACGTCCCTCCACCCCAACTGAAGGAGCTCGCAATGAAGCGACACCGTTCCGGCCTCGTCGGCCTGACGGCCCTCGTGCTCGGCCTGGCCGCCTGCAGCAGTACGGCCGGTACGCAGCAGTCCTCACCCGGTGCGGGCGGCGGCACGAGCGGCGACGCGATCACGATCGCGTTCCTCATGCCCTGCTCGACCTGCGCCGACCGGTTCGAGAGCAAGGACAAGCCGTACTTCCAGGACGCGGTCAAGGCCATCGACCCCGCCATCACGGTCATCGCCAACAACGCCCAGGGGCAGGCCTCCACCCAGCTCCAGCAGGCCGAGTCGGCCCTCACCAACGGTGCCAAGGTGCTCGTCGTCAGCCCGTTCACGGCCGAGGCCGGCGCATCCATCGTCGAGAAGGCCAAGGCCGACGGTGCGAGCGTGCTGGCCTACGACGGTCTCATCGAGGGTGCCGTGCCCGACGCCTACGTGTCCTTCCAGAACGAGAAGGTCGGCGAGCTGCAGGGCCAGTACATGCTCGACAAGCTCCCCAAGGGCTCGACGGTCGCAATGATCAACGGCGACATCACCTCGGTGCCCGGCCGGGCGTTCAAGGAGGGTGCGCACAAGATCCTCGACCCGGCGTTCGCCGACGGTCGGCTCGTGCTCGGCTACGAGTCCGACACCGCGGGCTTCGACCCGGCGACCGGTCAGCGCTCGATGGAGCAGGCCCTCACGGCGCTCGGTGACAAGGTGCAGGGCGTCGTCGCCCCCAACGACGGCCTTGCCAACGCCGTCATCACGGCGCTCACGGCACGCGGTCTGAACGGCAAGGTGCTCGTCACCGGCCAGGATGCGACCGACGCGGGCCTGACGAGCATCGTCCTGGGCGACCAGTCGATGACCGTCTACAAGTCGATCCGCGCCGAGGCGCAGGCCGCGGCCAAGATCGCCGTCGCGCTCGCCAAGGGCGACAAGGCGACCGTGACGAGCATGGCCACGAGCTCGGTCGACAACGGCACCGGGAAGATCCCGTCGCTGCTGCTCGACCCGGTCGCGGTCACCATCGACAACATCAAGGACACCGTCATCAAGGACGACTTCACCACCAAGGACAAGATCTGCTCCGGTGCGGCGGCGGCGAAGTGCCCGCTCTGACCTCGGACCTCGCCGTCCAGGACGGGCCGGTCACCGGCCGGCCCGTCCTGGAGATGCGGGGCATCGCCAAGCGGTACGGCCGGGTGGCGGCCCTCACCGACGTCGACTTCTCGGTCGCGGCGGGGGAGGTCGTGGCCCTGGTCGGAGACAACGGTGCGGGCAAGTCCACGCTGGTCAAGGCCATCGCGGGGACCCACCGCATCGACTCCGGGCAGATCCTGCTCGACGGTGCGCCGGTGTCCATCGGCTCGCCGTCGGACGCCTCGGCGCTCGGCATCGAGACCGTCTACCAGGATCTCGCGCTGTGCGACAACCTCGACGTCGTCGCCAACCTCTACCTCGGCCGGGAGCTGCGCCGGGGCGCGACCACCCTGCTGGACCACGAGACGATGGAACGGCGCGCGGCCGACGTCATCGCCGAGCTCTCGGCGCACCTGCCGGTCCTCACCTCACCGGTGTCGGCCCTGTCCGGCGGTCAGCGTCAGGCCATCGCCGTGAGCCGGGCCGCGCTGTGGGGCTCGCGTGTGGTGCTGCTCGACGAGCCGACGGCAGCGCTCGGGGTGGCGCAGACCGCGATGGTCTACCGCCTCGTGCGCGGCCTGCGCGACCGCGGCCTCGCGGTCGTCGTCATCTCGCACAACATGGCCGACGTCTTCGAGGTCGCCGACCGGATCGTCGTGCTGCGGCTCGGCCGCAACGCCGGCGAGTTCGACCCCTGCTCGGCGCACCCCAACGACGTCGTCGCTGCGATCACGGGAAGCACGGCTGCGGCCGCCGGAGAGGACCTGGGATGAGCACGCAGACCGCCACCGCGCAGGTGGCCGTACCGGTGTGGCGGCGGCTGCCGCTGCCACGGGACACCGGGAGCCTGACGGTCGTCGTCGGCCTCGTCATCGTCTGGGTCGTCTTCCAGACCCTCAACGCCAACTTCCTGTCGGCCCGGAACCTGTCGAACCTGGTCCTGCAGATCGCGGTCCTCGGGACACTGGCGATCGGCATGGTCATCGTGCTGGTCCTCGGCGAGATCGACCTGTCCGTCGGGGCGATCGCTGGGGTGAGCGCAGCCGTCATGGCGCTCGCCGTGAGCGACCGCGGCTGGGGCCCGGCCGCGGGGATCGCGCTGGCTCTCGTCGTCGGAGCCGTCATCGGCCTCGTGCACGGAGCGATCATCACGGCGTTCGGCATCCCGTCGTTCATCGTCACCCTCGCCGGTCTGCTCGTCTGGCAGGGCGTCCAGCTCGCGCTGGTGGGCGACGGCGGCGAGATCCCGATCCGCGACCCGTTCATCCGGGGGATCGCCTCGACCTACGTCCCGGTGTCGACCGGCTGGCTGATCGTCGGCGCGGCGCTCATCGCGATGGCGCTGGTCCGGCTGGCCGTGCGGCGTCGGCGGGTCCGGTTGGGCCTGGTCGTGCCACCGGTCGCATCGGAGCTCGTGACGCTCGCGGTGACGGTCGTCGTCGTCGTCGGGGTCGTCGCGGTGCTGGACAGCTACTTCGGCATCCCGTGGGTGCTGGTGTTCCTCGTCGCGCTGATGGCGGTGTGCACGCTCGTCATGCGCCAGACACGGCTGGGGCGGCACCTGTACGCGATCGGTGGCAACAGCGAGGCCGCCCGCCGGTCGGGCATCCGGGTACGGGGGGCGACGGTGGCCGTGTTCGTCATCATCTCGGCCATCGCGGCGGCCGCGGGGATCATCGAGGCCTCCCGTCAGTTCTCGGCGTCCAACGCCCTGGGCGGCGGCACGCTGCAGCTCAACGCGATCGCCGCGGCCGTCATCGGCGGGACCAGCCTCTTCGGCGGGCGTGGACGCATCTACCACGCCCTGCTCGGCGCGCTCGTCGTCGGCAGCGTCCAGAACGGGCTCGACCTGCTGGGGCAGCCGGCCGCGATCAAGAACGTGGCGACCGGCGTGATCCTCATCATCGCCGTGATCGTGGACGCCCTCGGTCGGCGGCGCCGGCTGGCCCGGGGCTCGACCGACTGACCCCGGGGCGCCGTCGGCCGGCCGGCCCGGCCCCGTGCACCGCTCGACCTGCTCATGCGAAGGAGACCCATGTCCGCGATCCACTTCCCCGACGGCTTCCGCTGGGGAGCCGCCACGGCGGCCTACCAGATCGAGGGCGCCGTCGACGAGGACGGGCGGGGGCCGTCGATCTGGGACACGTTCTCCCGGCGCCCCGGCGCGGTGCTGCGCGGTGACACCGGCGACATCGCCTGCGACCACTACCACCGCTGGGAGCAGGACCTCGATCTGCTCGTGGACCTGGGGGTGGGGGCGTACCGCTTCTCGGTCGCCTGGCCCCGCGTGGTGCCGGCGGCCGACGGTGTGGTGAACGCGCGCGGCCTCGACTTCTACGACCGGCTGGTCGACGGCCTGCTCGCCCGGGGCATCGACCCCATGGTGACGCTCTACCACTGGGACCTGCCGCAGGCGCTGCAGGACCTCGGCGGGTGGGCCGAGCGGTCGACGACCGACCGGTTCGTCGACTACACCCTCGCGGTGCACGGCCGGCTCGGGGATCGCGTACCGCACTGGCTCACGCTCAACGAGCCCTACTGCGCGGCGTTCGTCGGGCACCTCGAGGGCCGCCACGCCCCCGGGATCAGGGACGAGGCCACGGCCGTCACCGCCGTGCACCACCTGCTGCTGGCGCACGGCAAGGCGGTCGAGGCGCTGCGCGCGGACGGGGTGAGCGGGAAGGTCGGGATCACGTGCAACCTCACCTCACCGCACCCCGCCACCTCCGAGGCGGCCGATGTGGCCGCGACGGCCCGGCTCGACCTGTACGAGAACCGGATGTTCCTGGACCCGCTGTTCCGCGGCACCTACCCGTCGGACGCACCCGACTACTACCGCGGCGTCACGGACTTCTCCTTCGTCCGGGACGGTGACCTGGCGACCATCGCCGCGCCGATCGACTACTTCGGGATCAACTACTACGAACGCCACCTCGTGCGCGCCGACCCCGCGGACCCGGTGCGCGGCTGGCAGCGGGTGCCCGACCCGCACCCGACGCCCGGTGGCATCGGCGTGCACCCCGAGGGGCTGCACGAGGTGCTCACCCGGGTGAGCAAGGAGTACACGCCCGTCCCGCTGGTCGTCACCGAGACCGGCATCGCCCTGCACGACTACGTCGACCCGAACGGTGAGATCCGCGACGACGAGCGGATCGCGTTCTACGAGGGGCACATCCGCGCAGCGCACCAGGCCCTGGCGGACGGGGTCGACCTGATCGGCTTCTTCCCCTGGTCCCTCATGGACAACTACGAGTGGGCCTGGGGCTACGGCTACCGGTTCGGCATGTACCACGTCGA
>JAHIJU010000126.1 GCA_018898235.1 Actinomycetota bacterium
CAGGCGCCCGAACGGGTCGCCGAGGAGCTCGCGGCTGCGGCCGCCGCGTTCGCGGTGCACCTGGACACCGTGCCCGACGACGGCTGGGCCCGGCCGGGTCGCCGCTCGAACGGTTCGGTGTTCACCGTCGACACCCTGAGCCGGTACTTCCTGCACGACGTGGTGCACCACCTGCACGACGTCGGCGCGTAGGCCTCACACGTACGGGTCGGACCCAGCGGGCACCAGGTCCACCGCGACCGTCAGGGTCGAACCGGCGCCCTCGGTGAAGATGACCCCGCGCAGCGGCGGGACGTCGTGGTAGTCGCGACCCCACCCCAGCACCACGTAGCCGGAGTCGACCAGCGCGTCGTTCGTCGGGTCGACGTCGAGCCAGCCGTGACCCGGTAGCCACGCCGACAGCCAGGCGTGCGAGGCGTCGGTGCCGCGCAGCTTCGGGCGGCCCGGCCGCGGCCTGGTCTCCAGGTAGCCCGAGGCGTAGCGGGCGGGCAGTCCGTGGGTGCGCAGCGCGGCGATGGCCAGGTGCGCGAAGTCCTGGCAGACCCCGGCGCCCTGGGCCAGCAGCTGGGCCTGCGTCGTGTGCACCGTCGTCGAGCCGGTGCGGTACGTCAGCTCGTGGCGGATCCTGCTCGACAGGTCGAGCACCACGTCGCGCAGCGGGCGCCCCGGCGCGAACGAGGGCGCGGCGAACGCCCGGACCGCGGCGTCGAGCTCCACATGGGTCGAGGGCAGGACCATCTCCCGCAGGGTGACGAGCCCGGCCGCGTCGACCCCGGCCGCCTGCAGGTCACCGTCCCGGACCGCGGCCGCGACCTGCTCCCAGGCCACGTCCGGCAGCGTGGCCGGGTCGGGGGCGACCCGGGCCACCTCCAGCCGCGACCGTGCGGTCACGACGAGCCGTCGGTGCGGTGCGGTCACCGAGAAGAACGTGGTGCGGTTGCCGAAGTAGTCGATGTGCTCCGCCATGTCCGCGGGCGCCGGGTCGACGTCCAGGGCCGTGGAGACCCGGTGCTGGTCCGGGAGCTCGCGCGGGGTCAGCGTCGTGCGGCCGTAGGAGTCCGTGACGTCCTGCGGGTAGGTGTAGGTGGTGCGGTGCACCAGGTCGTAGACGCGTGTGGTCACTCGGCCACCTCCGCGGCGTTCGGACTGCCCCACAGATCGGTCTGGGTGCGCAGCGGTGCCGGCCGCGCGAAGTGCACCGCCTCGATCTCCACGTGCGCTGCCCGCAACCGCCAGCGCATCGAGTCCAGCGACTCGGCCAGGCGCACGCGGCGGCCGTCCGCCCCGACCACCGAACCGGCCGCCACCGAGTCGAGCTCGGCCTCCAGGTCGGTGACGTCGCGCAGCAGGTGGTCGCGCTGGTCGGGCGGACGCGAGCTGAACGGCACCGCCTCGAGGTCGACGAGCAGCCGGTCGAGGGAGTAGGCCAACGAGCGCGGGTTGGTCCGATCGTGCACCAGCAGGTCGAGCACACCGGTGACCTGCGGCGCCGCCTGGAAGCGGCGCCGATAGGTGATGGCCGACTCGTGGGTGAGCAGCAACGACTCCAGCACCAGCTCGTCCACCTCGACGGCCCCGGCGCGCACCGTCGTCGCCGACAACGTGTCGAGCACGTGCTGGGCGCGCTCGATGCGGCGCCCGGCGTCCAGGAAGCGCCAGCCCACATCGCGGGTCAGGCCCTCGGCCGCGATCCCGGACACCGCGAGCAGCGATTCGAGCACACGTTCCAGCACCGGGCGCAGCCCCGAGGTGGCCGAGATGCCCTCCCGGCCGAGCGCCTCGATGGCCTGTGACGGCGAGCCGTCCCGAACCTCGGGCCGCGGGGAGGCGGCCGCCTCGGCCAGGGTCGGCTGAGCGTGCCGGGCCGGACGCGCGCGTCCTCGTTCGTCGCGCAGCGCGCGTTCCATCCGGGCGATCGGGCCGAAGGTGTCGGTCGAGAGCTGGTCGCGGGCGGCCTGCGCGGCGGAGGTCAGACGCAGCACCGAACGCGCGACCGAGCGCGGCATCTCCTGGTCCAGCACGAGGTCGCGCAGCGTGGGCAGCCGGGCCGGTGCGGGTTCGTCGTCGTCGCGCAGCTCCAGTGCGTGCAGCAGCACGTCGAGCGCCTTGCCGCCGGCGGAGTCGCCCCGTCCGTGGTAGTCGTCCCAGCGGTCGATGACGGCCCGCAGCACCCGCGCCTGGTTCTCGGCCCGTTCGGCGTAGCGGCCCATCCAGTACAGGTTCTCGGCCGTGCGCGGCGAGATGCCGGTGGCCGGGCCGCGGCCTGTCCCCGCCTCGGCGAACGCGTCGTCGTCCTCCCACCCAGCCCGGGCCGCGACCGGGTGCGACGGCGACGCGAGCACCCACACGTCCTTGGCGCGCGCCCCGAGCGCCGAGGACACGACCGGGGCGTCCGAGACCCGCGCCAGCCCGCCGGCCATCACGGTGTACGACGCGTCGTGCGCGACGGCGTAGGTGCGCAGCACGGCGGCGTGCGGGCCGACGGGGGAGCTGGGCTCGAGCTGGCCCGCGGGCTCCTGACCGCACCAGGCCCACGGCCGGGCCTCGATCCGGGCCGCGAGCTCGGCGCGTCCGGCCGTCGTCAGCGTCCAGCCGAGGATGGTCGTCGGTTCGGGTCCGGCCTCGGTGGGGAGCAGCACCAGCCGGTCGAGGTGGGCCAGCACATGCCGACGGCTCAGCTCGTCGCCGCACCACCAGGTGGGTGCCGAGTCCAGCAGGAGGTCGCCACCGAGCACGGCCCGCGCGAGCTGCGGCAGGTGCGCGAGCACGGCGGGGCTCTCCAGCACGGAGCTGCCCAGCGGGTTCACGACGGCCACCGTCCCGGCCCGCACGGCACGCACGAGGCCGGGGGTGCCCAGCCGGGACCCCGAGTACAGCTCGAGCGGGTCGCACCAGGCGGCGTCCACCCGGCGCAGCACCACGTCGACGGGCTCCAGGCCTTCGAGCCCCCGCATCCAGACCCGGCCCTCGCGCACCAGCAGGTCGGCGCCCTCGACCAACGGCAGCCCCAGCATGGACGCCAGGTACGCCTGGTCGAACGCGGTCTCGCTGGCCGGCCCCGAGGTCAGCAGCACGGCGCGCGGCTCACCGGGGCCGGGCGGGGCCGCCTCCTGCAGCGCCAGACGCAGGGCGTGGAAGAACGGACCCAGCCGCGCGATGCTCGCCTGCCGGTACACCCCGGCCAGCACCTGGGCGACGACGCGGCGGTCCTCCATCGCGTAGCCGGCACCCGACGGGGCCTGCGTGCGGTCGGCGATCGCGCACCAGCGGCCCTCGCCGTCGCGGACCACGTCCGTCGCGGTGAGCACCAGGTCCCGGCCGCCGGGCAGTGCGAGACCGTCGACGGCGCGCTCGAACCCGGGGTGCGAGAGGACCGCCGTGGGCGGCAGCAGCGCATCGGTGAGCAGGCGGCGCGGCCCGTACAGGTCGTGCAGCACAGCATCGAGGAGCTCGGCCCGCTGCACCAGCCCGGCGTCGAGGCCGGCCCACTGCGCGGCGTGCACGATCACGGGTTCGGGGTCCAGCCGCCAGCGCTCGTCGGTGCCGCCGTAGGTCACCCCGTGGTCGCCGAGCACGGTGTCGACGCGCTCGCGGGCCGCGGTCAACGAGTGGTCCGAGGGCTCCTGGCCGTCCGGCAGCCACGACCAGTCAGGGCGGAGCGCACCCGTCCCACCGGTGCCCGGCACCGGGGACGAGAGCAGGTCGGTCACGGGTGCAGTCTGGCGCATCGCCCCCCACCTCGCCCCCATCCCAGCCGCCCCGCCCCGCCCCCGGCCCCCGCCCCGTCCGCCCCCGGCACCGTCCGAAGTGGTCACCTGGGGAGCCGACGCGCCGAGCGTCGGCTCCCCAGGTGACCAGTTTCCGGCTGCCGTGCTGCGGCGCGGCCGGGGCGCCGCGGCCGGGGCGGCGGTGGGGCCCGACGGTGGTGGCTGGGTGTGGGACCGACGGTGGCGGTCTGGTGTGCGGCGTTCGGCATAGGGTCTGGCCGTGAGCGACGACTCCCGTGACGACCGCCCGCGCCCGCCGCGTCTGCTCGACGTGCAGCTGCGGCCGGCGGGTCTGACCCTCGTGCGCTGCATCGACTACTGCCCGACGCGGGTCGAGGTGCAGGCGGTCGAGGACCTGACCGCCTTCCTTCGGACCCCTCGACCCGACTGGTCGACGGTGCGCTGGATCGAGGTCGTCGGCATGAAGCGGGTGACTGACGTCGAGGCGCTCTCCGCGCAGTACGACCTGCACCCGCTCGCCGTGGAGGACGTGTTCAGCCGCGAGCAGCGACCCAAGGTGGACGCCTACGGCGGCCAGGGCAGCGAGCTGGCGGCCCGGCTGCTCGTCACGGCGCGCGAGCTGCACGCCTCGGGCAACCGCATCAAGACCTCACCGGTGTCGATCTTCCTGGGCCACACCACCGTCCTGACGTTCCAGCACGCCGACACGGCCGTCTGGCGGCCGACCCGGCAGCGGCTGGAGCAGGGTTCGTCCCGGGCACGGGGAGCAGATGCGAGCTTCCTGCTCTACACGCTGCTCGACGCGGTCGTCGATGCGGCGTTCCCGCTGCTGGAGCACCTGGAGGGTCGGCTGGACCGGCTCGAAGGCGATGTCCTGGACGAGGCCGATCGTTCCCTGCTGGTCGAGATCCAGGACGTGAAGCGGGACCTCGTGACGGTCCGGGCGGCGATCTGGCCGCTGCGCGAGGTGGTCGCGAACCTGCAGCGGGACCAGCACGAGTGCATGTCG
>JAHIJU010000127.1 GCA_018898235.1 Actinomycetota bacterium
ACTGCCGGTGGAGGAGCCCGCTGGAGCCGCCTAAGAGAATCGAACTCTTGACCTTCTCATTACGAGTCGGTCCATTCCGTCGATATCCGGTGGGTACCGGATTGCTGCTCTGAGCAGCGGATAGACCTCCTCGGACGCCCTCGGTCGCGACCGTTCGAATGCGGTGGGTGCGGTCGAAAGCGGTGGGTATTCGGTGGGTCATGGGGCCGCCGGACGAACCTCCTGAGGACTCTCTGGGGGCTACGGCGAGCCCATGACGCCAGCCCAGGTTGGGACGACACCGCCGTGCCGCCGGAACGACCTGACGGTGAGGCCCATCCCTCCGGATCGCCGGCTCACCAACTCCTGGGCGACGGCGTCCCCGATCGACTCAGTCCGTGTGCGGCCTCGCGGGAGGTCGAGGCACCCGGAGCGCGCCAGGATCCTTCGCCACCCGTCGAGCGAGTCCGCGTCAACCAGCCACTGCCTGCCGACGTGGAGCCCCGTGAGGCTGCCGTTCTGGATCCAGGCTTTGACGGCCACCACAGGAACGTCGAACTCCTCAGCGACGTCGACGGCCGGGAGAGCACGGCTCAGGTCGACCTTCGGGGCCTCGCGGGGTTCGAGCCGCCGCGGCGGCAGTACCCGGCGCTCGGTCGGCGCGCTGATCGCGGCGTTGTTGCTCTGTCTGTTCAGCCACACGGCCACTTCGTGGCTGTCGAAGCGCCACGAGGCCCCGACGCGGTAGCCGGGCAACTCGTCGGCTTGAGCACGGTCAACGACCCAGAGCTTCGAGACGTGCAGGAGGCTCGCGAGCTCGGTCGCGGTGAGGAGCCGCTCAGGCATCTCGTGAGTCAGAAGCCGAGGTCCTTCAGCGCCTTGTCTACCGCCTGGTCCGCGATCTCCTCGACCGCTCGATCGGTCGCCTGCCGGATGATGCGCGCCTCTTCGGCCTTGGAAGCACCCTCGGGGACCTTGACCTCGAGCTCGCGATCGAACGACATGGTTCGCTCCTCACCGTAGGGCCACGCCACCCGTGCCCCTGCGGCGGATGCTAGGCCCGGGTGCCGACAACCGGGCGGTGGCTCGCCATGGAGGGCGGGCGGACGATCAGGCATGACCGCGATCACCCTCACCGCCGTGTCCTACGACCTCGCTGGCGCAGCGGGGGCAACCGGGATCAGCGAGCGGACCATCCGCGACGCCATCGCATCGGGCGACCTGGTCGCCAACTACGTCGGCTCGAAGGCGACCAAGCCCATCTTGCGGGCAGTCGAACTCGACGCGTGGATCGCGTCCCTGCCCACCACCCGCGGTGGGCAGAGAAAGCGGCCCACATGATGCGGGCAGGTGCCTTGCCCCGGGCTGGCGGACGATTGGCCATGACCTCGATCACCCTGACCGCCATCTCCTACGACTTGGCCGGCGCCGTCGCTGCGACCGGGATCAGCGAGGACTCGATCCGCGCCGCCATCCAGTCCGGTGACCTCGTCGCGAACTATGTCGGCGCGAAAGCTACGAAGCCCATCTTGAGGGCCATCGAACTCGATGCGTGGATAGCATCGCTGCCCACCGACCGTGGTGGGCGGCGCATGAGGCTCAGATGACCGAGTGCCGCCCATCCGCACGACCGCGACGCCCCTGCCTGACGGTGGGGGCGTCGTGGCTGCACCGGGATGGTTGGTCTAGGCAGGTAGGGCCTGAGGGCTGCTTCCCGAGAAGTAACGCGAGTGCGTCCGCTTCACCGTCTCGAGCGAGTCGCTCGCCAACGAAGCCACCTCTACGTCGGGGTCGCCCTTCGACTCGAGTTCAATCCGCCGTCGGAGTGCTGCACGGTGGCCATCGAACCGAGTCACCTGGACCGCTCCAGTGCGACGGTGGTACTCGATCACGAAGCCGGGCATGCTGCGACACTACGCTCTCGGCCGCCGCGCTGCGAGGGCCTTCGCCGACGAGTCGAGGGTCCGCCGCAGCCTCTCCTCCATGTTCCGCAGCGCGGACTCCGCGGAGTCGAGATCGGGGTACTCCGCGATCGGAAGGCCCCTGATGTCGAGGTTCGCCGTGCGGAACTCAGACAGCATCATCTTCTGCTGTTCGGCGCTAGCTATGTCCTCCACCGAGAGCTGCTGTAGTTCGACGATCACCTTGCTGAGGTCGGGATCGGCCGGCAAGGTGCCGTATCGAATGTCTCTACCGGCCAGGTCCGCGAGCGCTTCGTACAGGTTTGCCCATGCGCCCTGAAGGTGAGTCCGGATCTGGACTTCGACGCGGCCCTGAGGCAGTCGAAGCCAGACGTGCACAGCCCGGTAGCCGCTGTGGGCCCCGGCGCGCAGGTCGTGGATGCGCTCTGCTGGCTGGTCGAAGGCGTCGCAGATCGCGCTCGCGACGATATCCTGTTCCTCAAGTGTCATCGAGGCTTCGAACCGAACCCCCGCGATGTCCTGCACGCTCGAAATCGGCGTTGCAGGGTCGCGTCGAAGTTTGTCTTGGAGCGTGGAGATAGTCTTGGCTCGACTCGTGATCTCCGGCGCCTCCCGGCCGACGAGAAGGCTCTCCCAATCTAGGGCCCTGAGGCACTCCTGGATAGACACGGCCAGATCGTCGTAGTGCGCGATCACGTCGTAGTACGTCGGACCATCGTGCGGAACGTCGATGCCGTCCCTTAGGGCATCTCCGAGTCTTCGAAGTTGCCGGGAGCCCCAGGTCGGGATTGCGACCTCGCTCACGGGCGGCCTGGAATCAAGTCCCACCTCGCGACTCTAGCGAAGCTCGGCCTCAAGCGATCGGCACGAGTAGCGCAGGCACACTCACGAATGCTCCCGCCTCATCGGCGACCTCTACCGCCCGACGGTCAGTGCGATCGACTGGTGTCGAGCGTGGCTGGTCGTCCGGGGAGCGACCTCGTGAGGACGAGCAGGATCGAGCGCCCCTATCACCCATAGGCACGAAGTCAGCGCGATGGCACCCGCCGCATGCCCTGAGCTTGGCTCAGGGCATGCGCACGAAGCACCGCCCCCGACCGAGCCCGGTCGGGGGCGGTGCTTCGCTCACGAGGTCACCCCTTGGCGATGCACTGCTCGCAGCGCCGGTACCCGCCCGTTCCCGACGCTCTGTTGTATGCCGGGATCTGCTTCCCTGTGGGGCAGTCGTCGTGGTCGTGGTAGACGTCCGGATCGGACTTGTTGGTCGAGTGGTATGCGGACACCTTCATGTCAGCCCCTTTGCTGACGACCCCCTGGACGGGGGCGATGCTGCCAACGTAGGAGCACCAAGTACCGAGCGGCAGCCCCCGAAAGGGTGC
>JAHIJU010000128.1 GCA_018898235.1 Actinomycetota bacterium
GAACCGGATCGCGCGGCATCGGCCACCTGTCGCCCGGTGACGTTGACGGCCATCGACAGCGGCGGCCCCTTGCGCGGAAGCCGCTGCCACTGCGCGAGCTGGCGGCACGCCTCGTCGACCACCCACCGCCCCAGCGGGTAGGTGAGCGTCGACTCCTCGGCCACGTCGATGAAGTCCCCCGGCGGGATCAGCCCTCCGCCGGGCGCAACCATCCGCAGCAGCGCCTCCACGCCGCGCACCCGGCCGGTCCGCAGCTCCACGATCGGCTGGTAGTGCAGGACGAGACGGTCGTCGGCCATCGCCGCGCGCAGGTCCTGCTCCACCCGCAGCCACCGGCTGGCCGGCTGCCCCAGCGACTCCTCGAAGATCTGGTAGCGCTGACGGCCGAGCCGCTTCGCCTCGTACATCGCGGTGTCGGCCTGGTGCAGCATCGTGTCCGGCCGGGTGCGCGCCGCGGTCGTGAGCGACACCCCGACCGACGCCCCGACGTTGATCGAGGTCGTCGTGGTGGCCGTCGCGATGTGCACCGGCGGTTCCAGGACCCCGAGCACCCGGTCCAGCAGCTGCTCAAGCTCGTCGTCGTCGCGCGTCTGCGGGCAGATCAGGAGGAACTCGTCGCCGCCGATCCGGGCCGCGAACCCGCGGCCCTCGACGACGCCCCGCAGACGGGTCGCGACCTCGAGGAGCACCTGGTCGCCCACCTCGTGCCCGAAGGTGTCGTTGATCGCCTTGAACCGGTCGAGGTCGACGAACACCACGGCGACCCGGCCCGGTCGGCGGCTCAGGTCCGCGACGGCTCGGCCCAGATGGTCGATGGCCAGGTGCCGGTTCGCCAACCCCGTCAGCCCGTCGTACAGCGCGCGCCTGGCGAGCTCCTCCTGCGCGAGCTTGCGCTCGGTGATGTCCTCGATGTGGCCGACGAGCTGACGCTGGCCGCCGCCCTCGTCGGCCGCGGCGAGCCCGACCGACATCCGGACCCAGCCCTCCGAACCGTCCGGCCGGAGCACGCGATGCTCGCGGATGCCCTGCGCGAGCCGACCGGACGCGACCTCGGCGAGGAGGTCGGCGACCACGGCGGCGTCCAGCGGGTGGACGAGGTCGGGCACCTCGACCCCGACCAGCTCTGCGGCGGGCCGCCCGACGAGTGAGGCGTACGCGTCGTTGACCGCGATCACCCGGCCCGGGCGTTCCGGGTCGGCCCCGGTCAGCACCATGGCGACCGGTGCGGCGTCGAACGCCGAGCGGAACCGCGCCTCGCTGTCGGCCAGCGCGACGGCCGCCGCAGCCGCAGCCGCGCGCAGCCGGGCCGTCTCCAGGTGCAGCGCTGCGCGGGCCGCGACATCCCCGAGGAAGCGCTGCTCGCTCGGGTCGGTGTCGACCCGCATCCGGCTCCCGCGGACCGCGACCACGGTCAGGAGACCGACCAGCTCACCACCCATGCGCAGCGGCCAGCAGACCACGGCCCGCGCCTCACGGGGGACCATCGCCGCGCGGATCGGCCCCGGCAGGGCAGCCTCCTCGACCCAGACCGACCAGGGAACGGTCAGCGGACCGACCGCGTGCAGCAGCTGCTCGCGCAGCCGGGCGGTCGGCGACCAGGGCACGAAGGACGCCACCTGGCGCAGGGCTGACGCCGGCACCGCCTCGCGGTCGTCCGCGGCCTGCAGCACCAGATCGTCGCCCTGCATCGAGCGCAGCACGACGGGCGCCCGCACGTACTCGGCCACGGCGCGCACCACGAGCTGCATGACGGCGTCCGGATCGTCCTGGGCCGCGGCGTGCTCGGCCGTCATCCGGGCGAGCAGGGCGGTGCGCCGCAGCGAGGCGCGGGCGGCGGTGGCGTCGGTGGTCGTGACGGCGGCGCCCCGAACGATGCCGCCGGCCAGCACGGGTCGCACCACGGCGTCCAGCACGATGCCGTCGATCTCCAGGTCGAATCCCCGGACGGTGCCGTCGGCGACCGCCGTACCCAGCTCGTCCACCAGGGTGGGCAGGTCGGCGAACCCCTCGCCCACCGGGCGCCCGACGGCCTCGGGCCGCCCGAGCCGGCCGGTCACGAACTCGACGGTGAGTCCACGGCTGACCGTGAGCAGCAGCGGTGTCTGCCCGGCCAGCAGGTCGAGCGGACGGGCCAGCACGTCGGGCGCATGGTCTGCGGCGAGATCCAGCGCGGCCGGCAGCACGACCTCGGAGGGGAGCACGAAGCCAGGGCCGTCCAGCTCGGACTGTGCCGTCACCACGCCTCCGCCCTCCCCGACGGGCTCCCGTACGAGCCACCGGCGCGCGCCCGCACACCGGGCACGGTTACCGTGGCACGGACCGGCGGGGGGCACCAGTCGCCGGGCTCTCGTTCGACCGTTCGCGTCGCCGCCGTCCGCACTTTCACCCGCCGCGCCGACGAGGTCAGCGGGGCGGTGCGAGCACCTGGGCGAGCGCGTCGAACGCCTCGGGGACCACAGAGTAGTAGGCCCAGGTCGACCGCTTCTCACGGGTCACCAGCCCGGCCTCGTGCAGCACCTTGAGGTGGTGGGACACGGTCGGCTGGGACAGGCCGAGCGGTCCGGTGAGCTCGCAGACGCAGACGTCGCCGGTGGGGCTCGCCGCGAGCAGGGAGATCAGCCGGAGCCGTGCGGGGTCGGCGAGCGCCTTGAGCCTGGCGGCCAGCGTGACGGCCTGGTCGACGCCGAGCGGCGCCCGGGTCAGCGGTTCGCAGCAGGCGATCACGGGCAGGGTCGTCCTCACCCGTCCACGATACATCGAAACTCGCGAATATTGACAGCCGTCGATGCGTGCGCGAGGGTCATGGGCGAACACCATCGACCGTCGTCGATCGATCCCGACCCAGGAGCCCCCGTGTCCCAGACCGCACCCGACCACGAGACCATCCGCGAGCAGGTCCGCACCCGCTACGCCCATGCCGCGATCGAGGTGACCAGCACCTGCTGCGCCCCCGGAACAAGCTCCTGCTGCAGCGGCAGCCCGACACAGGAGACCGCCGTGTTCGGCGCGGCCCTCTACGGCGCGGACACCGAGGGGCTGCCGGTCACCGCCGTCCAGGCCTCGCTGGGCTGCGGGAACCCGCTGCTCGTCGCCGACCTGCAGCCCGGCGAACGCGTCCTGGACCTGGGCTCGGGCGGCGGCATCGACGTGCTGCTCTCCGCCCGGCGCGTCGGGCCCGACGGCTTCGTGCACGGCGTCGACATGACACCGCAGATGCTCGCCCTGGCGCGCCGCAACGCAGCCGAGGCCGGCGCCACGAACGTCGAGTTCCACGAGGGCACCATCGAGGACCTGCCGCTGAGCGACGGCGCCGTGGACGTCGTGATCTCGAACTGCGTCATCAACCTGTCGGCCGACAAGCCGGCCGTGCTGCGCGAGGCCTACCGGGTGCTCGCGCCGGGCGGCCGGTTCGGGGTCTCCGACGTCGTCGCCGAGGACCACCTCTCCCCGGCCGACCGGCTGGAACGGGGCGACTTCGCCGGGTGCATCGCCGGCGCACTCACCCGCACCGAGTACCTCGACGCACTGGACGCCGCTGGCTTCACCGAGGCGTCGGTGGAGTTCACCCACGAGGTCGCCGACGCCATGCACGGCGCGATCATCCGGGCCGCCAAGCCGCGCTGACCCCGCGGGACCGACCGGCCCGCGGCCACCCTCCGTGAGATCGGCCGATCGGGGCAGGTGCGGACCTTGGTCCGCCCTGCGACGGCCCGACCCGGGGGATGGTCGCGGGACGTGCCGCAACGGCTGATGAGACGCACCGCGGCGCCGTTCAGCGCGTCCCGGGGGGGTGCATGTCCGAGGGTGGGTCCGCCGCCGCGCGCCGCCGACGTCCGATCACCGACCGGCCCGACGGCCTCGAGAGCACCTGCCCGGACCCCGCCGCCACCACCGGGGACGGCACACCCCTGGCCCACCAGCTGGCCGAGCTGACGGCGGCCGGCCACCACCTGCTGCCCGCCCGGCGGTGGCCCGGCGACCGGCGTCCGACGCCCGGGCTCACCGTCGTCGTCGGACCCGGCGGCGTCTTCCTGCTCGGCACGACGACGTGGACGGACCTGTCGCTCACGTCCGACCGCGCGATGCTGGCCGACCGGGACGTGACCGATGAGCTGATGCGGTTCGCGGACCTGGCCTACCGCGCCGAAGCCGGGTTCGCCGAGGTCGGGCTCGCGCCGGGCGAGGTGCGGCCGGTCGTGACCGTGCCCGGGCTCCGGGACCTGGACCGACGCCTCGGGCCGGTCCGGCTCATCGGCGACCGGGACGTGTCGGCGCACATCGCCGCCTACGGGCGACGGCTCAGCGCCGCCCAGGTGCACCAGGTGCTGGACCGGGCGCTCGCCCTGTTCCCGCCGACCGACGGGCACGGTGCGGGGCTGCTCGACGCCGGGACCGCCACCGGCGGCCCGCCCCGGCAGCCCGGCACGCACCCGCACTCGCGTCCGGACGTCACCGTGCCCCGGCCGTCGCCCGCACCCGTCGAGGAGTGGATGGCCTTCCTGGATCCCGCCCAGGCCCGCCTCGTCCACCGCTCGTTCACCGGGCCGAGCCGGATCCGGGGCGCCGCGGGGACGGGCAAGACCGTCGTCGGGCTGCACCGCGCGGCGTACCTGGCGCGCAGCCGGCCGGGGAAGGTGCTGCTCACGACAGCGGCCCGCACCTCACCCCAGGTGCTGCGCGCCCAGCTGGGCACCCTGGCGCCCGACGTCGCCGACCGGGTCGAGGTCGTGCAGGTGCACGCCTGGGCCCAGCAGCTCCTGCGGATGCGCGGCGTGCCCGTCCACCTCGATGCCGCCGCGGCTCGGGCCGCCTTCGACGAGGTGTGGCACCGGCTGCCGCCAGGCGGCTGGTTCGCCCGCCCGGACCGCCGGTACTGGCGCGACGAGATCACCCACGTGATCAAGGGCCGTGGGCTCACGTCGTTCCAGGCCTACGCCGAGCTGCCGCGCGCCGGCCGCCGTCGCCCGCTCGACCGCGCCCAGCGCCGCGATGTGTGGGACCTGTGCCTGGCCTACGAGGAGCAGCTGCGGGCCCGCGGGATCCACGATCGGGCGGACGTGGTGCTCCTCGCCGAGGCCGAGCTGCAGCGCGAGCCGTTGACCGGCGTCTACTCGGCGGTCCTGGCCGACGACGCCCAGGACCTGTCGGTCGCGATCGTGCGCACCCTGCACCTGCTGGTGGGTGATGCGCCCGACGGGCTGACCCTCATCGGCGACGGCCAGCAGGGCATCCACCCCGGCGCGTACACGCTCGCCGAGGCCGGGGTGTCCGTCGCCGGACGCGCCGTGGTGCTCGACGTCAACCACCGCAGCACCGTGCAGATCGTCAGCTACGCCGAACGACTCGTCACGGGTGACGCCGTCGTCGACATCGAGGGCCGGACCGAGCTCGGCGAGGCCCCCCGTCGGATCGCGTGCACGGGCCCCCGTCCCGTCACGCAGCACTGCCGTTCGGTGGCCGCGCGCGACCGGGCGATGATCACGCAGGTCCGCACCGTGCTCGCGGCAGTGGGGTCCGCACCTGGTGACATCGGCGTGCTCTGCACCAGCCGCCGGGCGGCCGAGCGCGCGGCGGCCATGCTGCACTCGGTGGGCATCCCCGTCGTCCTGCTCGAACGGTTCGACGGCAGCTCCCGCGACGCCGTCAGGGTCGGCACGGTGCGGCGGGCCACGGGTCTGGAGTTCGCGCACGTGCTGCTGCCCGACGTGACCTCGGACCTGCTCCCGGACGCGCTGCCGCCGGCCGCCCCGACGGCCCGCGAGTCCTGGGACCTGATCCGCCGCGAGCTCTACGTCGCGATGACCCGCGCCCGCCGCACGCTCTGGCTGGGTGTGCTCGCGGCGTGAGGTGTGCGGGTCGCGTCAGCGCCCGCCGGACCGCCAGCCCGAACGTCGGGCGAAGTGGTCGGCCGCGTACTCGATGGCCTCGGCGACCGACAGCTCCCGGGTCGAGTTGCCGATGCGCGCGTAGAACAGCACCTGGTCGGTCTTGGCTGGGCGCACGAACACCGGACGCAGCGACCGCTCGACCTCGACCCGGCAGACCGCCGTGCCGTCGACCTGCGGGAACGAGACGGTCAGCCGTGCCACGGCCGGCGCTCCGAGCACCCGGGTGAGGTGGTCGTGCAGCCACAGCTCGTACCGGTCCAGATCGGGGGCCTTCATGTACGGAAGGTCGGCGTCGAGCCCGAGCACGACCCCCGAGTCGTCGACCCCGATGAGCAGCGTCCCGCCGCGGCCGTTGAGGAAACCGGCCACCGTCTTGGCGATGACGGCCTCCATCCGATCGTCCCGCTGACCGGTGTGCAGGTTGTGCCGCGCGGTCGACTTCATCTCGACCGCCGCGGACTCCCCCGCGTCGATGAGCTCACGGACGGTGGGCGCCGGCCGTCGGACGAACCGTTCGGCCACCGCGAGCACGGCGACGGTGCCGACCACCGAGAACCCGAGCACGAGCCACAGCCGCGGCTGGTCGGGGTTGCCGGTCGCGGCCTGCGTGGCGGCGCCGCCGACGACTGCGCCGACGATCCCGGCGAGCACGGACCCCGATCGGGTCATGTGGCTGCGGCCCTGCAGGATGAGCCTGCTCACGACGCCGAGCACCGTGCCGATCGCCAGGATCCCGACGCCGGAGGCCGCGAGGCTGCCCGACACCCCCGTCATCGACCGCGTCCTGCTGCCTGGTTCACGGCCTGCAACCTACCGGTCGGTGCCCTGGCCCGAACCGTGCGCGCGCCGATCGCCCGCTCGTCGCATGCGCCCGGTCCCCGGGCGTCCGAGGCACGGACCTGCCCGCACCCGGAGGTCCGCGGCGTCCAGACTCGGGGGGCCGGGCACCCCCGGCCCCACCAGCCCGCCCGGCCGCCCGGACGCGCCCAGCCCCGGAACCAGGAGCCGTCGATGACCGTCACCGACCCGTCACCGTTGCTCGAGGTGGTCGGGGTCGTGGCCTTCGCGGTGTCCGGGGCGGCGGTCGCCATCCGCGCCCGGATGGACTGGGTCGGGGTCGCGGTGCTCGCGGCCGTCACCGCGGTGGGCGGCGGCACGCTGCGGGATCTGCTGCTGGGCCGGTTCCCGATCGGCTGGGTGGCCGATCCGTGGCCGGTCTGGGTGGCGATCGGCACCGCCGTCGTCGTCATCGCCCAGGCCCATCTCAAGCCGCGCAGCGCCCCGGACGAGACCCTCGTCGTGCTGATCGCCGATGCCGCGGGCCTGGCCGTCTTCACGGTGGCGAGCACCCTGCTGGCCCTCGCGAGCGGGGCGAGCGCCCCGGTCGCGGTGCTCATCGGCGCGGTGACCGGGACGGGGGGCGGCATCGCCCGCGACGTGCTGGCCCGCCAGCGCCCGCTGGTGCTCGTCGGCCAGGTCTACGCGCTCACGGCCGTGGGCGGCGCGACGCTGCTGGTGGTGCTGCATGCCCTCCACGCCCCGACGACGATCGCGCGCTGGTCGTCGGTGGCCGTCGTGTTCGTGCTGCGACTGGCCGCGATCCGGTTCTCGTGGTCGCTGCCGCGCGCACCCCAGCTGCCCAGCGGCCCGACCCCGCCGACGATCGACTGAACGACCCGGGTTGCCAGGGCCCGCCGACCACCCCCGCTCTACGCTGACCGCATGACGCAGCCGTCGGGAGCCACCCGCGCCCAGGCGCGCGCCGCCGAGCTGGTGGTCGGGATCGCGCTGTACTCGATCGTGCTCGGCTTCTTCAACGACTACACCGACCTGGTCCACACCTCGTCGTACTCGGTGACGTTCGCGCTGGCCATCGTGATGCAGCTGCTCACCTGGGCCGTCTTCGCGACCAAACGCGCCTGGGTGCGCTGGTTCGGCCGGCGCGAGCGTCGGGGCGGGCCGGTGGGCCGCTTCCTCGGGTTGTGGGCGCTGATGTTCGGCTCGAAGTTCGTGTTCCTCTGGGTGATCGCGCTGGTGTTCCGGGACGAGGTCGAGGTGTCCGGCTTCGTCGCGATCCTGGTGCTGGTCGCGTGCTTCACGGTGGTACAGCTCGTCGGCGGCGCGGTCTACCGGCGGCTCGGCCGGGTGGGCGGGGCCGCGTAGCACCGCGTCCCCCGACCGGGGCCGCCGCTGGCCGGCCCCGCGACGTTGTGGAGAACCCGGCACGTCGCCGCCGTCGCTGTGCCAGGGTCGGTCCCCAGATCACCCGGACGGGTGCATGGCGAGCGGGGGCACGCATGCTGGCAGACGCTGTGACAGGCGGCACGACGTCACGACGCCGGACGATGACGCGGCTGGTCGGTGTGGCGCTGCTCCTCGCGGCGACGGCCGCCTCGGCCGCAGGCTGCACCGGGCACTCGGCGGCGAGCCCGACGGCACCGGTCACCGCCACCCCCACCCTGCCCGCGCCGATGGCGTCCCCGGGCCGACCCGACCAGTGGCCCGAGACCGGCGAGTTGGGCGCCCAGGCCGCAGCCGTCTGGTTCGTCCGCGACCTGTACAGCTACGTCGTCGAGACGAACGACCTCACCGACTGGCAGGCGCTCAGCGAACCGGGCTGCGAGTTCTGCCAGAGCGCCGCCGACAATGCCGCCGCGGCCAGCACCGCCGGAACCGTGCAACGCCTTGCCGGCGTCACCGCGTCGGTCACGCGGGTCGAGACACTCAACCCGCTCGCCTACTCCGTGCTCCTGGACTACGCGGACGGAACGACGCTCGTGTACACGGCCACCGGAGAACTAGTCACGACCCTCGATCCGGCTGATGGGCAGCTGCTGGTCGTGGTCTACCGAGTCGGCCACGACTGGCACCTCCGCGAGGGCCAGTGGTTCGGCCGCGGCGCGGTCGTACCGACCGCAGGCGCCTCGTCGTGATCCGCATCGCTGCGGTGGTCCTTGGCCTCGCGCTCACCATCGCGGCTCCGCCTCTGCAAGCCGTCCGGGGCGCTCACGAAGGAGACGGCGTTTCGAAGATCACGACGACCGCCATCGGTGGCAGCGTCACCGCCGCTGCCGCCGCCGCGCTGGCCGGGCTGACCGATGCCTTCTCCGCGACCGCCCGGACCAACCGGCCGGAGGCCCCGCCCCTCGTCCGGCACATGCGCGCCGAGATCTGCGGTGTCTACTCGGCCGGCGCGGACGCCTTCTGGCCGTGCAGCCCCGACGTGACCTACGACCACTCCGACCGGTGCGGCGATCGTCCGGCGCTGCGACCGTGGTGGGAGTCCACGCGCACCTCGCCCGGGGCCGGTTGGGGTGACTGGACGCTCGTCGCCGACGTGACCTGCGTCGGCGAGGCACAGCCGACCCCCGAGGAGGTCCTCACCGAGTTCCGGCGCCTGCCGATCGCTCCGTCGGCGCTGCACGTGCAGCCCGACCGCGGGTGGGTGCTGGTCAACAAGGAGACCATCGCCTACACCGACCCCGGCCCGCAGGTGCTCACCACCGACGTGCTCGGCACGACCGTGACCTTCACCGTCACCCCCGCCACCTTCACGTGGGACTACGGCGAGCGCGTGTTCACCACCACCAGCCCCGGCCACCCCTACCCCGATCAGGACGTCTCGTACCCCTACGAGCGCCCCGGCACCGGGCAGGTTACGGTCACCACCACGTGGACCGCGACCTACACCCTCGCGGACGATCCGGCGAGCTTCCCCGTCCCGGGCACGGCCATCACGACGACCGCCAGCAGCGCCTTCCAGATCCGTGAGGCGACCGCGCACCTCACCCGCGGCAGCTGCGACCAGTACCCCGACGACCCCGGCTGCTGACCGCCGAGCCGGGCCCGACGGCACCGTCGACCCGGTCGCCTCAGACCAGGACGATGCGATCGCGGCCGGTCCGTTTGGCACGCAGCAGCCCGCTGTCGGCCCGTTCGAGCAACGCGGCCGCGGTGTCGCCCGGCCGCGCCACGGTCGCCCCGATCGACACCGTGACCGTGAGGCTCACCCCCGTGGCCTGCACCGTCGTCCCGCGCACCAGCTCCCGCAGCCGCTCGGCCACCATGGCGAGCTGGTCGACGTCGTCGATCGGGGTGACCACCACGAACTCCTCGCCGCCGAACCGGATCACCGAGTCGTCGGGTCGCACGCCGAGCTTGAGCGTGCAGGCCAGCGTCCGCAGAGCCGCGTCCCCGGTCTCGTGCCCGTAGGTGTCGTTGACCGGCTTGAAGTGGTCGAGGTCGAGCATGAGGACGCCGAAGCGACGCCCGACCGCGGTGAGCTGACGCAGTCGGGTGGCCAAGCAGGTGTCCAGGTACCGACGGTTGCCCAGACCGGTCAGCGGGTCCTGCAACGAGAGCCGCTCGAGGTGGGCGGCGCGCTCCCGGTCGGCGCGGTGGGCCGAGTCGTCGCGGAACGTCTCGGCCGCCCCGACGATGTGGCCGTCCTCGTCGGTCAGCGCGACCGCGGTCACCTGGACGGGCCGCAACCGGCCGTCCTTCTGGTGCAGGAATACCTGGACCGTGCGGCTCACACCGTCCTGCATCGTCTGCTGCAACGGGCAGTGCTCACCGCAGAGCTGGTTCCCCGCCGAGTCGACGTGGTTGAGGATGCCGTCGGCGCACCGCGAGCCCACCACTTCCTGTGCCGGGTACCCGGAGATCTCGCTCGCCGCGAGGTTCCAGTAGGTGATCCGGCGCTCGCGGTCGACGAGATAGACGCCCTCGTTGAGCGCCGCGAGCACGGTGGCCGGGTCGACCGGCATGTCACACCCCCTCTCGACGAGGTCCTCCACTGTGAAGAGCCCGACTCTCGATGGAACAACGCGCCGGTTCCGCACGGCTGAGAACCCCCGGGTGAATCGGCGTAGGTAACTCGATCGCCGCACCTCCCCCGGGACCACTCACATCCCGGGCCGCACATCAAGGGACCTCGGTCCTGCCGACGGCTGTCCCGTCCACGGTCGCTGACCGGCCCTGGTCCGCCCGTCCGTCCGCACCTACGCCGAGGGCGCCAGCTCGGCATTCAGCTCGACGAGGTCGGCGTCGAGTGCGACGACCCGCGCGCGTTCGGCCTCGACCGCCGCATCCTCGGCATCGGCCGCCGTACGCCGGTCGGCGATGGCCTGGCGGTCCCTGGCCAGCAGGCCGGACGCTGCGGCCAGGGTCTGGTCGGCCGGCGCCATCGGCAGCACCGTCCCGTCCCACCAGGTGATGGACAGCCGACGTCCGGCCCGCTCATCGGCCGCCGTCGCCGCGTACGTGGCCGTCCAGGCGTCGAGCTCGGCCTGGGCCGCATCCACCTGCCGAACGTCGGCATCGAGCTGGGCCCGCACCTGCGCCGCACCGTCCATCCGGGTCTGCAGAGCGCCCATGGACGCGTGGACATCGGTCGCCATCGTGCTGAGCATCGAGGTCCAGCCGGCGTGCACCGCCACCAACGCCTGCCGGTCGGCGATGAACCGCGCGTAGACCGCCTCCAGCTCCGGGGCCAGGGCGCCGCCGGTGCCGGGGTCCTGCGTGCCCAGGTAGGCGAACAGCTCGGTCTCACGGTTCTCGGGGTGCGACCCGACCGAGGAGTCGATCTGGGACCGCACCTGCGCATCGGCGGGCAGCGTCGCCAGCTCGGCCTCGAGCAGCGGGCCGATGAGCGCCTGGTCGGCCGCCGTCAGCCCCGCGTAGGCGGCATGCAGCATCTCGTGCGCCGCAGTCTCGACGACGAACGGGTGCAGCCGGGGATCGGCCGGTCGGTACAGCACGATCGACCCCTCGGCCCCGAGGTAGCAGCCCACCGCCGTGCCTGCCCTGATCCGCCACTCGGCCTGGGTGCACCGCCCCACGAAGTCGGCGGCGTCCAGCACCTGGGGTGAGGCCGCGTAGAGCACGGACCGCCCCTCGTCGCTCAGGTGGGCGTCGTCGGCCAGGGCCACCACCTCGGCCGACGGGGGCGCGAGCGGCGCACCGCCGCGGGCTGCTGCGGCGATGCGGGCACTGAGCGCCTCGATCCGGTCGCCGCCGTACACCGATGCCACCGTCGCGAGCCCGACGAGCAGGACCAGGACCAACGCGACCCGACGCACCCGGCCCGACCGTCGTCGCGGCTGCGGCGGCCCTGCCAGCAGGCTCGGACCGGACCGCCAGGCCTGCTGCGGCTCGACCCGACCGGCCGCCTCGTCGAGCACCCATTGCGGCACCCGGCCGGTGGGCGAGCGCGGCAGATCGTCGGGCGGCAGGGACACGACAGCCATGGTCTCCACCCGCAGGCCCGTGCGTGACCGGCTCGCGACCTTCTTCACCCGCTGGACCGCGAGGCGTCGACCGCAGGACACCCGACCGGGCTAGCGCACCCACGCGGGACAATGAGGACCCCGCTGTCCGACTGCCGGAGGACCGATGACCGCATTCAGCTTCGCCACGGCCGGCCGGATCGTGTTCGGCCCCGGCACCAGCGAGCAGGTCCCCACGTTCACCGCCCGATGGGGCACCCGGGTGTTCGTCGTGCTCGGTGCCCGCACCGACCCGGCGGCCTGGCCCGGGCTCGCGGGGTTGCCCGCCACGACCGTGCTGCACCGTTGGACGGGCGAGCCCACTGTCGACGGCGTCCAGGAGGCGGTCGACCACGCCCGCCAGGTCCGGCCCGACGTCGTGATCGGCTGGGGCGGCGGTTCGGTGATCGACCTCGCCAAGGCTGTCGGCGTGCTGGCCGGCGGCGGCGGTTCGGTGCTCGACCACCTGGAGGTCGTCGGGCGCGGCGTGCCGTTGCCGACGACGTCGCTGCCGGTGGTCGCGGTGCCGACCACCGCCGGGACCGGCGCCGAGGCCACCGCGAACGCGCCCGTGCTGGTCCCCGAGCACCAGGTCAAGGCCAGTCTGCGCAGCCCGGCGATGCTGCCGGCCCTCGCCGTCGTCGATCCGCTCCTCACCCTGACCTGCCCGCCCGCCGTCACGGCCGCGACCGGGTTGGACGCGCTCACCCAGTGCCTCGAGGCGTTCTGCTCGGGCGCCGCGAACCCGATGTCGGACCTGTTCGCCCGCGAGGGACTCATCCGGGCGGCCCGGAGCCTGCGTCGGGCGTTCGCCGACGGCGACGACGTGGCGGCTCGCACCGATCTGAGCCTGGCGGCCCTGCTGTCCGGGATGGCCCTGGCCAACGCCAAGCTGGGTGCCGTGCACGGGCTGGCCGCACCGCTCGGCGGGATGCTCGGCGCACCGCACGGCGAGCTGTGCGCCGCGGTGCTGGCTGCGACCTGCGAGGTCAACGTCCGGGCACTGACCGAGCGCGCACCTGGTTCACCGGCCCTCGGCCGTTACCGCGAGGCGGCCCGCATCCTGACCGGCAACCCGAGTGCACAGCCCGACGACGGAGTGCGCTGGGTCCGGGAGACCGCGCGGGCCCTGCGGGTCCGTCCGCTCGCGGCCCTCGGGCTGGCGTCGGCGGCCCACGGCGCGGCCACCGACGCTGCCCTACGGGCCAGCAGCATGGCCGGGAACCCCGTGCAGCTCACCAGGGACGAGGTGCTCGAGATCCTCGAAAGGTCGTCCTGACCTGGGCCTTGTCCCGAACGGCTGGCCCCGGCTGTGACCTGCCCGTGAGAATCCGCTCACCATGGGATAGAGTTCGAGGCGTAGTCGCTGTGCATCGAACGTCATGACCGCCGCGGGCACCACCCGCGAGCAGCCCTTCTGGGGGTGCGGCCGACGACCCACCGTGATCACCGGTCCCGGGTTGTCGGGGTCGTACCAACCCAGAAGGAGGCCATCATGGCCGCAGGCATCGTGAAGTGGTTCAACGCCGAAAAGGGCTTCGGCTTCATCACCCCGGACGACAACGGATCGGACGTCTTCGTCCACTACTCCGCCATCGCCGCGGATGGTTACCGTTCGCTCGACGAGGGCCAGAAGGTCCAGTTCGACGTCACGCAGGGCCCCAAGGGCCCGCAGGCCGCGAACCTCACCCTGATCTGATCAGGCTCCGGCCACGTGCCGGAAGCCTCACCCGCACGAGCCCCGGCGACCTGGTCGCCGGGGCTCGTCGCGCATCCCCACCTCCCCACCCCCGCCTCCCCACCCCCCGCCTCTCCACCCCCAAGTTTCCGGGCCTGGGCAGGTCTCGAACCTGCCCAGGCCTGGAAACCCGGGGGTGGAAGCGCGGGGAAGCGCGGGGAGCCGGGGGTGGAGGCGCGGGGACGCGGACTGCGGGAGGTGCACGTCGCTCGGCGCGGGCGTGTCCACCGCAGAGTGAGCGGCGGGTGGCCGCCTCAACCACCCGCCGCCCCGGGGTAGGCGGGTGGCCGCCTCAACCACCTGCCCACCCCGAACTCATCCCTCCCGGAACTGGACGCCGAACCCTCCCCGGGGGTAGTGCCACTGCAGAGATCCGGCCGGCGCGACGGCGAGGCACGTCCCGCACTCCAGGCACGCGGCGTACTCCACACCGATGGAGCCATCGGGCTCCTTGCTGTAGACGCGGGCCGGACACACGGCGATGAGGATGTCGGCGGCGCCCGTACGCCGCGCGACCTCCTGGTTCACCTGGATGTGCGGCTCTTCCTCGTCGGTCTCGAACCGGTTGCGGGCCAACCGGTCGGCCACCGTCATCGGTCTCACAGTGCACGCACCCCCGCCAGGCCGTCGGAGACCAGGTCCTTGACCCGCAGCGGCGATCGTTTCAGCGCCGTGCGAGCGACCCCGAGCAGGTGTCGCCGCGGTCGGGTGTCGAGATCGAACACGTCGCGCAGGATGTCGGCCAGCAGCGGGCCGTACTGGGAGTACATGCGGGGCCTCTCGAGAAACGCCGGCGCCTTGGCGTAGGTGGTCATGTCCTTGCCGACGAACGAGTCGAAGAGCCTCGTCCGGTACGTGCCGAGCTGGCGCTCCGACAGGTCGTCGACGCTGAGCGCCTCGCCGATCGCCTCCGCCGCGCAGATCGCCGAGCCGATCGCCAGGTCCATGCCGCGCACCGTCAGGCCGGAGTTGATGGTCAGTCCCGCCGCGTCACCCACCACCACCAGACCACCGGTGTGGATGCGGCCGAGCATGTCGAGGCCGCCCTCGTTGACCAGGTGCGACCCGTACTCGCACAGCTCACCGTCCCGCAGGTACCCCGCGACGGCCGGGTGCTCGAGGAACGTCTCGAACAGGGTCACCGCGTCCTTGTGCTGTGCGAGCAGATCGTCGAGCCGCAGGACCAGGCCGATCGAGAGCGAGTCCCGGTTGGTGTACAGGAAGCCGCCGCCGCCCACACCCTGGGTGCAGTCCCCGACCAGGGCATGCGCCGCTCCGTCCCCGGGCGCCACCCCGAACCGGTCCTCGATGACCCCGGCGGGCAGGTTCACGACCGCCTTGACCCCGACCGCGAGGTGGTGGGCCGGAGGCTTGGTCCGCAGACCGGCCGCCTGGCTCAGGAACGAGTTGACCCCGTCCGCGGCCACGACGACCCGGGTGCGCAGCAGGTCCTCGCCGGCGCGCACCCCCACCACCTGCCGAGTGCCGTCGCTCCTGTCGTCGATGAGCAGCTCGTCGACGCGGACGCCGGGCATCAGGAAGGCGCCGGCCTCCTCGGCCTGGCTCGACAGCCACGGGTCGAGCTTGGCCCGCAGCACGGTGACCGCGTTGACCGGGTCGGCCAACCGGGGGTCGACCTGGTCGACGCCGACGGCACCGTCGGGGGTCAGGAAGCGGACGACGTTGCGCACGATCCGGCGTTCCACCGGGGCGGCGTCGACGAACCCGGGGAACACCTCGTCCAGGACCCGCCCGTAGAGGACCCCTCCGGAGAGGTTCTTCGTCCCCGGCGCCTCACCCCGGTCGATCAGGACGACCGACGCGCCCTGCCGGGCCAGGAGCGTGGCCGCGACACTGCCCGCGGGGCCGGCCCCGACCACCGCGACGTCGAAGTCGACCTCGTCGGCCATCAGCCGACCTCGGTGAGGGCGGCGGTCAGGGCCGGGACGATGTCGTACAGGTCGCCGACCAGGCCGTAGTCGCACTCGGTGAAGACCGGGGCCTTCTCGTCCGCGTTAATGGCCACGATCGTCGTCGCACCGCGCACCCCTGCCATGTGCTGCAACTGTCCCGAGATGCCGATCGCGAGGTACAGGTCGGGGGCGATGTGCTGGCCGGAGATGCCGACGTACTGGTCCTTCGCGAACCAGTCCTGGCCCTCGGCGAGTGGCCGCGAGCACCCGACCTGCGCCCCGGCCGCCGCGGCCAGCTTCTCGATCAGCTCGACGTCCTCGCGGGCCTTCAGCCCGCGCCCGACCGCGACGACACGGGTGGCCGACCCCAGATCGACCGACGCCTGCTGCGAGGCGCTCGTCGAGACGATCGTCAGACCGGCCGGACTCGGCGCCACCTGCCGCACGGGGACCGCCGTCCCGGTGGGCGCAGGCGCGACCCCGCCGTCGACGAGGACCGCGATCGGGCCGGAGTACGTCTCGGTCGCCGCGACCAGCCCGCCGTACAGGCCCCGGACCAGGGAGACCGTGTACTCGTCGACCCGCAACGAGGTGACCGCGGGGAGCACGGGGGCGTCCAGAGCCGTGGCGGCGGCCGCGAGAAGCGCCCGCTCGGGTCCACGGGCAGGGGCGACGACGACCGAGGGCGAGGCCTCGGCGACCAGCTGGCCCACCTGGGCGGCCAGGGCCTCGGGCGGCACGGTGTCCGACGTCGGCACGTGCACCAGGGCCGTCACACCGGCCTCGGTCAGGGCGTCGACCGTGGCCTGGTCGCCGACGACCAGCACCGTGACCTCCACATCGCCCTCGACCAGGCCCAGCGCACCGCCGATCGCAGGCGAGGTGGTGATCATCCAGATGGGTGAACTCATGAGTGTCTATCCCTTCGAGCTGCGGGTGGTCAGAGGGTGCCGGCGGCCGTGAGCTCGGCGACGAGCGAGCGGGCGGCTGCGGCGGGGTCCGTGGCGTCGATCATGTGGCGTCGGCGGGAGGGGAGCTGCGGACGGCTCACGGCCGCAGAGACCGGCAGCGTGGCCGGGGCGATCGCCAGGTCGGCAACGGCCAGCTCCTGCACCGGTCGCTTGGCGGCGGCCAGGATGTCCTTCATCCCCGGCACCCGCGGGACGACCGCGTCCGGGGCGGTGGACAGCACGGCGGGCAGCTGGACGGTGATCTGCTGACGTCCACCGGCCGTGGCCCGGTCGACCGTCAGGGCCGCTCCCGTCACGGTGGGCTGTCCGCAGTCGGCCAGGGTGGGCCAGCCGAGGCGCGCAGCCAGCAGGGCCGGCACGATCTTCCCGGCCACGTCGACGGACGCGTCACCGGTCAGCACCAGATCCACATCACCGATCTGCTCGACCGCCGCAGCCAGCACCCGCGCGGTGGTCACCGGGTCGGCGTGGTCCAGACTCGGGTCGGCGACGATGACCAGCCGGTCGAGCCCACGCGACAGGGCCCCCTTGCGTGCCAGACCGCTGGCGATCTCGGGGCCGCCCACACTGAGGCCGATCACCTCGCCGCCGGCGACGTCGACCAGGCGGCGCGCCACCTCGGCTGCGACGGCGTCGTACTCGCCGAACCCGCTCTTGGCCCGCGACCAGTCGATGCGGCCGTCAGCCGCGACGTCCGCGTCCTGGGGGTTGGCCGCCCACTTGTAGGCAATGACGATCTTCATGTCTTCTCCTTCTGGATCGGACCGGTGCCGCACCGTCGGGGATCATCGGTGCGGCACCGGGGCCTGACCGGCGCGCCGACAGGCCACCGGGTGGGCTGGGGCGGGTCCGGGGCACAGACCGGCAGACGCGGCGGGCCGTCACCTGCCGCGTCGGGCCGACCGGGCCGTGGAGCCCGGTGCGGGGACGCTTCGAGCGCCGACGGCGGCGCCCGCCACGCGGCTCCTCCCTCTCCGGTCAGTACGTCGCTCCGCTGCAACTCACTTATGGACCACTGCGGTCCAGAATAGAGTTCGCGACCCTGGCGATCCGGGACCAAAGGACCACCCAGGTGCCGGGCTCACCGTCGGCCGCGAGTCCGCGCAACCCGCGCCCGGGCGGCCGGGGCGGCGGAACCCGACGGGCCCTAGGTCCCCCCCGACCCGGGATGCGGGTCGTTACGTTCCCGCTATGGACCGCATCGGTCCATAAGTATCTCGAGGAGCGCCGGATGGACTTCAACCTCAACGACGAGCAGGAACTACTCCTGGACTCACTCCGGGAGTGGTGCGCCCAGAACATCAGCGAGCAGCAGGTCAAGCAGTGGTACGAGAACCATGAGGTCCCGGCCGACGTGACCGCGTCCTGGGTCGAGTCCGGTTTCGGCATGCTGGGCATCCCGGAGGAGTTCGGCGGGACGCCGGTCGACATGCTGACCCTCGGCATGGTGGCCGAGGAGCTGACGCGGCAGGCCGGTGTGCCCATGCCGTTCGTGCTGATGCTCCTCACCATGTGGGACGTCGCCAGCTTCGGACGGCCCGACCAGGTCGCCGATGCCCTGGAGATCTACAAGACGGGTCGTCCGCCGGTGTCCCTGGCGGTCTCCGAGCCCGGTGCAGGCTCGGACAACTTCGCCATGACGACCGCGGTGACGCCGGACGGTGACGGCTGGCGCATCAACGGTCAGAAGACGTGGGTGTCCAGCGGCGAGGCGTGCCCGAACACCATCGTGGTGGCGCGCGACGAGTTCTCGACCCCCGAGGCGCCGGCATTCTCGATGTGGCTGCTGCCGACCAACACCCCCGGGGTCTCCACGGCTCCGCTGCACAAGATCGGCCAGCAGACCCTCCCGTTCTGCGAGATGTACTTCGACAACGTGCGCGTCGACCAGTCGAACCTGCTGGGTGAGCGCGGCAAGGGCTTCTTGGCCCTGATGAAGAACTTCGAGGTCGAGCGGGCCCTGACCATCGCCACCCAGCTCGGCCTGGCCCAGGCAGCGATGGACGACGCCGCGGCATACACGAGTGTCCGGAAGACCTTCGGTCGGCCGATCCGGGACAACCAGCTCATCCAGGAGAAGCTCACGGACATGGAGATCACGCTCCAGAACGTGCGCAACATGCTGTACCGAACCCTGTGGATGGCCGACGAGGGCAAGTCGATCCGGCTGGAGAGCGCCCTGCTCAAGCGCTACAGCGCCGCGGCCGCGACCGAGGTCGCGTCGGACGCCATGCAGATCTTCGGCGGTCTCGGCTACACGACCGAGACCCGCGTCGGCAGGTTGTGGACCGACTGCCGCGGTACCCAGATCGCAGCCGGCACCGACGAGATCATGGTGCACATCGCCGGCCGCCTCATCGCTCGCAAGTACGAGAACAAGTAGGAGCGACCGTGCCGACGAATCCTGAACTTCCCGAGTTCGGCCCGCTGGCCGGAGTCAAGGTCGTGCACGCGACCACGTCCACGGCCGGCCCCTTCGCTCCTCTCCTGCTCGCTGAGTACGGCGCGGACGTCCTGTGGATCGAGAGCACGCTCAGCCCGGACGTGATGCGCCTCGGTCGGTCAGCCAACAACGAGGCCGAGCGGATCAACCAGCGCGCGATCGCGCTCAACATCCCGTCACCCGAAGGCCGAGAGGTCCTCCTCAAGCTGCTCGCGGACGCCGACGTGTTCGTCGAGTCCTCCAAGGGCGGGCAGTACGCGAAGTGGGGGCTGTCGGACGAGGTGCTGTGGGGCGTCAACCCCGGGCTGATCATCGTCCACATCAGCGGATTCGGGCAGACCGGCCTGACGGAGTACGTCGAACGTCCCTCCTACGACCCGATCGCCCAGGCCTTCTCCGGGTTCATGGCTGCGAACACGCCCCAGCACGACAACCCGTACGCCAGCGGGCCCTACATCGCCGACTACGTGACGGCGCTGTTCTCCGCGATCGGCATCCTCGCGGCGCTCCACCGCAAGCAGCGCACCGGTGAGGGCGAGAGCATCGACCTCAGCCAGTACGAGGCGATGCTGAAGATCCAGAACCACCTCGCCGACTGGATGAGCGATCACGTCGCCCAGCCGTCCGCGGGCGCTCCCCCACGGAACCTCGGGTGGGGCGCCTACCGGTGCGCCGACGGCGCCTATCTCCAGCTCTGCCTGATTGGACCCGGGGTCATCCCGAAGGCGTTGACGTTCTTCGGCCTGGAGTACGGCTCGGTCGAGTACCCGGCCGGCACCGCCGTGCTCTGGCGTGGAGAGGCCGCCGCGGAGAAGTTCGAGCAGGCGATCCTCAGCTACCTCGAGACCCACACGGCGAGTGAGGCCGAGGCCGAGATGCTCGCGGCCGGACTGCCCGTCAACCGGGTGAACACCCTCGAGGACCTGGAGCACCACCCCCATCTGGAGGCGCGGGGCACCCTGGTCGAGTGGGAGAACCTGCGGGGGCGGACCGTGCGTTCCGTGGGTCCGGTGCCACGTTTCCAGCGTTCGCCCGGCAGGTTCTGGCGGACGAGCCCCTCGTGGGGGATGGACAACGAGGACGTGCTCCAGCAGCTGGGCTACGACGAGAGCGAGATCGCGGCCCTGTACGAGAAGCGCGTCCTGGTCAAGGACAAGAGCCTCAAGTTCACCTGGCCGTACGCCTGACCTGAGTACGCCTGACCCGCGTCCGACGGGCGGAGCACGGAAGCCGACACGGCGCCTGCTCTGCCCGTCGGACGTTCTCGTCCCACCGGTCAGGCCCTGATCCGGGCCGCCCGAGCTCGCTCCATGTCGAGAACGTCGTCGACCAGCTCCTGCACGTAGACGTCGATCCCCGCTCGCACCTCGTCGAGGCGCGTCGCAGGTGAGCTCTGGATGTGCATCACCACGGTGCCCTCGATACGGTCCAGGATCCGCCGGACGGACGACTCCGCGGGCAGCTCGCCCGAGGCCACAGCGCCTTCGATGAGCGCCTGCTCCCGATGGATCTCGGTCCGCAGCAGCTGGCGATAGATCGGCGCGGCCGGCTCGAGGCCCAGCTGCCCTTCGACCATCAAGCGGTACACCGCTTTGCTGTACTTGCCGAGATAGACCGCCGCCCGCAGCCGCGCCTCGGCGATCAGATTCTCACGGAAGGCATCCGCTGCCGGGGCGGGTGCTGACAGGTGCCACACGAATGCCGCTGTCAGCAGCTCATCGAGTGACGACCAACGCGAGTAGATCGAGGAGCGCCCGACGCCGGCCAGCTCACAGACGGAGCGGATCGACAGCCCGCTCCACCCCCGTTCTCCGTACAACCGCAAAGCCGCATCGAGGACGCCAGGGCTGATCTCAGGCTTTCGCGGCCGACCGGTCCTCACGGGGACGCGTCTGATCGTGGTGTCCTTCACAGTGCGAACGTTAACCCTTCCAGCGAGCCCCGATCGGCTGACCGGGTCGGGGCATTGTCCGGGTCGCAAGGCCGGAAGCGACTCCCTGA
>JAHIJU010000009.1 GCA_018898235.1 Actinomycetota bacterium
AACCTGTCCGAACGCGCCCGGCAGAACCTGGTCGAGGAGATCGACCTGCTCGGACCGGTGCGCATGTCCCAGGTGGAGGAGGCCCGGTCGCAGATCGTCCAGGGCATCCGCCGCCTGGAGGAGTCCGGCCAGATCACGATCCGACGGGACACGGACGATGAGTACGTCGCCTGACGGCTTCCGGCCGCTGCTGGCCTCGGCACCCGTCGTGCCGAGGCAGCGCCGGACGCCGCTGCCCGCCTTCCCGGCACCCACCGCGTACCGCGGCCGCACGGCCGTGGCCCCGCAGTTCCTGCCGCTCGTCGAACCGGGCGTCGACGACCCGGCGACGAAGGCCGTGCACGAACGTGCGCGCGCCGCGGGGTTCGCCGCGGGGTACGCGGCCGGGGCCCGGCATGCCGCGCAGGAGGCGCACGAGCAGGCGGCCCGGGCCGAGGCATCGCTGGTCGCGCAGCAGACGGCGATGAAGGCCGCCAACGCCGGTCTGGTGACCGCGCTCACCGCAGCCGCGCAGGCCCTCGGCATCCGTCAGGCGCCGGTGCTCGCCCAGGCCGAGGCGCGGCTGCACGTGGCGGCCGTCGAGCTGGCGGAGGCGATCCTGGGTGTCGAGCTGTCCGATGCGCCGACCTCGGCCCGGGCGGCGCTCGCCCGGGCGCTGTCGGGCGAGCACCCGGCGGCGGTGACCGTGCGGATGAACCCGCGCGACATCGCCGCGCTCGACGCGCTCGGTGACGATGTGCCGACCGGGGTCCGCATCGTCGCCGATCCGTCCCTGGCCGTCGGGGACGCCATGGCCGAGCACGCCGAAGGGGCGTTGGACGCCAGGATCGGCGCGGCACTGACCCGCGCCCGCGCCGTGCTGGCCCAGGCCGGTGAGCACCTGTGAGCACCCTCGACGTGTCGCGCAGCGTCTGGGAGCGCGCCGTGGCTGCGGCCGCGCCCGAACCGGTGGGCCGCGTGCGCTCCGTGGTCGGGCTGACGATCGAGGTGATCGGGACGGGTGCCGCCGTCGGCGGTCTGGTCACGATCGGCGAGGGAGCCGATGCGGTGCTCGCCGAGGTCGTCGCCTCGGGCGAGGGCACCGTGCGCTGCATGCCGCTCGGCCCGGTGGCCGGGCTGCGGGCCGGCACCCCGGTGCGGCCCTGCGGTGACGGGCTGCGGGTGCCGGTCGGTGACGGGCTGCTCGGCCGCGTGGTCGACGGGCTCGGTCGGCCGATGGACGGCAAGGGACCGCTGCGCGACGTCACGTGGCGGTCGATCGAGGGCCACGCGCCGCACCCGCTGGAGCGCAGCCGGGTGGCCGAGCCGCTCGACCTGGGCGTGCGGGTGCTCGACACGCTGGTCACCGTCGGGCAGGGGCAGCGCATCGGGCTGTTTGCCGGATCGGGCGTCGGCAAGTCCTCGCTGCTGTCGATGATCGCGCGCGGGACCGACGCCGAGGTGTCCGTGATCGCGCTCGTCGGTGAGCGCGGCCGTGAGGTGCGCGAGTTCCTGGAGGACGACCTGGGTCCGGAGGGCCTGGCCCGGTCCGTCGTCGTGGTCGCCACCTCCGACGAGCCGCCGCTGGTGCGTCTGCGGTCGGCCTTCGTCGCCACCCGGATCGCCGAGCACCTGCGCGACCAGGGACGCAATGCGGTCCTCATGATGGACTCCCTCACCCGGGTGGCGATGGCCCAGCGCGAGATCGGGCTGTCGGTCGGTGAACCGCCGGCGACCCGCGGCTACCCGCCGAGCACCTTCTCGCTGCTCGCCCGGTTGCTCGAGCGGGCCGGCACCGGCCCGACCGGATCGGTCACCGGCATCTACACCGTCCTGGTCGACGGCGACGACCACAACGAGCCGATCGCGGACGCGGCCCGGTCGATCCTGGACGGGCACGTCGTGCTCGAACGTTCGCTCGCGGTCGCGGGGCACTTCCCGGCGGTGGACGCCCTCGGCTCGATCAGCCGGGTGGCCAACCGCGTCACCACCCCCGCCCAGCGACGGGCGGCGACCCGGCTGCGCTCGGTCATGGCGGCCCGGCAGCAGGCCTCCGACCTGCTCGACGTGGGCGCCTACGTGACCGGGTCGAACCCGCTGGTCGACACGGCCGTCGCGCACGGTGACGAGATCAACGCCTTCCTTCGTCAGGGCATCGACGAGCCCGCCCCGGCCGCCCAGTCGTGGCAGCACCTGAACGCCCTGGTCGAGAGGTTGGCGGTGGCATCGTGAACCGACGGTTCGGGTTGGCCGGTCTGCTGCGGGTCCGCAGCATCCAGGAGGACCGCGCGGCGGGTGAGCTCGGTGCCGCGCACCGGCGTGAGCGGGAGGCACGTGAGCGTGCGGCCGCCACGGCCATGGCGCTCGGGGCCACTGTCGTGCCCGACGTCGCGGACCCCGCGTCGTGGCAGGCCGTCATCGCCGCGCGCGTCGCGCTGTCCGGCCTGCTCATCGAGCGCGAGGCCGATGAGCAGACGGCGGCCGAGGTCACGGCGGCGCGGACCGCCGACTGGACGGCCGCCCGCCAGGCGACCCGCAGCGTCGAACGGCTCGCCGAGCGGCACGCCGAGGCCGTCCAGCTGGAGGACGACCGCGCCGAGCAGAAGGTGCTCGACGAGGTCGCCGGACGTCGCCGGCCGGGGGAGGCGTCATGACCGCGGTCCTGGGGGTCGACGGCATCCGGTCGCGGATGTCCGAGCTGTCGGCCCTGGTCGACCCGCGGGCGTCGTCTGCGTCATCCCCGTCGTCGACCTCGTCGACCGACTTCGCGACCCTGCTGGCCGATGCCACCTCGCGGTCCACGCCCGGCGGGAGCTCCTCGGACCTGCTGTCCAGCCTGGGACTGAGCGGCACGTCGAGCCTGAACAGCCTCCTGGCGAGACTGACCGGGACCGGCACCTCCGCGGCGGGTACCGACATCTCGGGCGGCACGGTGAGCGCCCAGGACCTGATCGCGGATGCGAAGAAGTACACGGGCGTCGCCTACAAGTGGGGCGGGGAGTCGCTGTCCGAGGGCGGCCTGGACTGCTCGGGCCTGGTGCTGCGCTCGCTCACCGATCTGGGCGTCACGAAGGTCACCGACGTCCCGCGCACGGCCCGTGAGCAGCAGACGCTCGGCACGAAGGTCAGCTCGCTCGACGAGGCGCTCCCGGGCGACCTCCTCGTGTTCAACGGCGGTACCCACATCGGCATCTACCTGGGGAACAACACGATGATCGACGCACCGAAGCCGGGCGGGACAGTCGGCGTCCACAAGGTCTACGAGGAGCCGTCAAACATCCGGCGGATCCTGCCGCAGGAGGGCGCCACGACGACGCCGTCGAGCACCACCTCCACGACGACCGCGCTCGCCCAGCGGACGGCGCTCGCGATGCTCGCCGGGCTCGGCTCATGAGCGCCGTGACGGCCCTGCGGGCCGGGATCGCGACGGCCGTGGCCTCGACGTCGTCCGGCGCGACGACGTCGGCGAGCTCGGGGCAGGGGTTCGAGGGTGCGCTGGCTGCTCAGGTCGCCCGCAGCGCGAGCAACGACGCCCGCGCGCGGTCCACCGATCGTGCGGCGACCTCCACGACCGGCCGTGCCGATGCGCTGCGCCGCGACGACGCGGCCCGTGGTGCCGCGGGTGACCGGACCGACAGCGCGCGGCGGACGCGGTCGGCCGACACCAGGACCGCCGACGGCCGGACTGCTGCCGGCCGGTCCGACGCCGGCCGGACCGCTGCCCGCCGGACCGCGGACGATCGCCGCGACGCCGCGGACGACACCCGCACCGACCGCAGTCGGCCCGTCGACTCCGGCCGGGCCTCCGGCGCCGGCCGTGCCACGGGCGGTCGCTCCGCGGCCGAGAACCGCGCCGACGCCTCGGACTCCCGCTCCGACACCACCGCGACGGGTCCCGACGACCCGGCGTCCACGGGCACCGCCGCCACGGGTCCGGGCAGTGCCGGGCCCGGCACATCGGCCGCACCGGTGACGGACGTGGTCCCAGTCCCGGTCGACCCGGGCGTCGTCGCGGCCCAGCGTGCCGTGGCGCCGCCGGTCGCACCGACCGGCGACGCCATCGGCGCTCCGGCCGCGGACGCCACCGGCGCGGCCGCCCAGCCCGCGACGGGGCCGGCGACCCAGGTCGCCGGCATCGGCGCCGTGAGCCCGGCCGCACCGGCGCAGAGCGACGCCGGCGCGCCCGCCGCACGCCAGGACCCGGCCGCCGGGTCCGCGCCGGCCGTGCCCGGAACCGGTCCCACCGGCACACCGACGGCAGCCGGCGGCCCGGCACCGACCTCCGACGCCTGGTCGCAGGCCCTGGCGACCGCCCAGCAGCCGGCAGCCGGCCAGCGGTCGGGGACCGCACAGACGACGGCCCAGAGCGCGCCGGCGACCGCGGTCGCATCGGCCGCAGCCGCGGCGCCCTCGCCGGCCGCGGCGCAGACCGGCCGGGCTGGCGACCAGGGGACCCAGCCCGTCGCCGCGGCCTCCACGG
Source organism: Actinomycetota bacterium (assembly GCA_018898235.1). Lineage (GTDB taxonomy): Bacteria > Actinomycetota > Actinomycetes > Actinomycetales > Cellulomonadaceae > Cellulomonas. Next base: position 4,460 of record JAHIJU010000009.1, read on the forward strand.
CACCGGCCGGTGCCGTCCCGGTGGCTGCCCCGACCACGGCGCCGGCGGCGACCGCGACCGTCCCCGCGGCGCCCGCCGTCCCCGCGACACCCGCCACCCCGCTCACCGACCAGCTCGGCGCGCACCTGCGTGCGCTGTCCGGGGCCAAGGCCGGGACCCATGTGCTCACCGTCGCGCTCGACCCGGTGAACCTCGGCGACGTCAAGGTGATCGCCCACATCAGCGCCGACACGGTGCGCCTGGACCTGGTCGGCGCCACCGACGCAGGTCGGGCCGCGCTGCGTGGCGCGCTGGAGGATCTGCGCCGCGACCTGTCCGACGCCGGTCTGTCGGCCCAGCTCGGGCTCGGCGACAGCTCGGCCGGGTCCTGGGCGCCGGGGCAGTCGAGCGACGGACGCGAGGCCCCCGGCGGCACCACGACGGGCGCCAGCACTGACCGGACCAGCCGCGACGGTCGACCGGCCGTCGCCACCTCTACCCCCACCTCGACCGCCCCGGCCTCCTCGGCCCGCGGGCTCGACCTCGTCATCTGACCCGGAGGACATCATGGGCGACATACCGATCTCGTACATCACGGGTCAGAACTCCGCGCCGGGCCCGGCATCCAAGCCGGCGACCAACACCCTCGACGGGCAGGACTTCATGAACCTGCTCATCGCCCAGCTGAAGTACCAGGACCCGACCTCGCCGATGGACACCACGGCGATGATGCAGCAGAGCTCGACCCTGTCGATGGTCGAGCAGATGACCGCGATGGCCGACGACTCCGCCGAGTCGTTCGGGCTCCAGCAGCGGATGGCCGCGACCCAGCTCGTCGGCCAGAAGGTCACCTGGACCGACCCGACCACCAACGCCGCCACCAGCGGCGTCGTCACCTCGGTCTCCTACACCAGCGCCGGGT
>JAHIJU010000129.1 GCA_018898235.1 Actinomycetota bacterium
CCTGACGGCGGCGGTGGTCGTCGCCGCGGTCTGGTTCGGCGCTCTCGTGCTGCTCGACGCCACGCCGTACTGGTACCCGTCGTCGCTGTCCCGGTACTGGTTCGCCGGCTGGTGGATCGTCGGCACGGTGCTGCTGCGGCGGGCGGCCCCGGTCGGCACGTTCTGGTGCACGGTGCTCGCCTACCCGGTGCTGTACGAGGCGAAGATCGTCAACGAGCTCCACCTGCTGCCGCTGCTCGTCGTGGCGATGTCGGTGATGCTCGTGCGAGGACTGCCACCCGTCGTGGTCGCCGTGGTGTCGTCGTTGGCGGTGGTGGTCATGTCGTTCGGCTCGGTGGACCTGTTCTGGCTCGTGCGCAGCGGCGCGTGGGATGCCCTGGTCTCGACTCGCTCCATGGGTTTCTTCTTCGACCCGTCGGACACCGTGACCCGGGTGGCGCTGGTGCTGGCCGCCACCGCGATCGGGACGGTGCTCGGCAAGCTCGAGGAGACGCGCCGGGCGCTGCAGCGCCGCAACGCCCAGCTGATCGCGCTGCGCGAGGTCAGGGCGCGCGAGGCGGTACGGACCGAGCGGACCCGGATCGCTCGCGAGCTGCACGATGTCGTCGCCCACCATGTCGCAGCGATCGTGGTGCGGGCCCAGGCCGCGGACCGGGTCGCAGACGACGAGCCGGAGCAGCCCCGGGAGGCCGTCCGCTGGATCGCCACCAGCGGACGTGAGGCGCTGGACGCCATGCGGTCGGTGGTCCGGGTGCTGCGCGAGGACGAGCGCACCCCCACCGGGCCCGATGACCTGACGTCCGTGGCGGTCGACGCGACACCGGGTGCCCCGTTGGCGCCGACGCCGACCCTGGCCGAGCTGCCCGCCGTGATCGCCCGGGTCGCGCAGGCCGGCGTGCACGTCGACGCGCGGCTGCCCGATCCGGTGCCCGACCTGCCGCCGGCCATCGGGCTCACCGTGCTCCGGGTGGCCCAGGAGGCGCTCACCAACGTCCTGCTGCACTCGCGGGCGCAGCAGGTGGCGCTCACGTTGGAGCTGACGGCCGGGGGAGTCCGGTTGACGGTGCTCGACGAGGGTCCCGCGCGTGCGGCCGACCCGATGAACACCTCGGGAGGTCACGGGTTGCTGCACATGACCGAACGTGCCGGGTCGATGGGAGGGACGTTGAGGGCCGGACCTGACGGTCCGGGCTACCGCGTGGTGCTCGACATCCCGGTCGTCGTGGTGGGGGACCGTGAGCGCGACCCGGCGAGGGCGCGGGAGCCGGTGGTGGGCCCATGACGGTGCGCATCGTCGTGGTCGACGACCAGCCGACCATCCGGCTGGGGTTGCGGATGATCCTCGACCACGAACCCGACATCACCACCGTGGGTGAGGCTGCCGACGGGCGCGGCGCCGTGGAGCAGGTGCTCGCGCACCGACCCGATGTGGTGCTGCTGGACGTGCGGATGCCCGGGACGGACGGGGTCGAGGCGACCCGTCTCCTGCGGGCCGAGCCGCGGTTGGCCGGTCTGCGGGTCATCATGCTCACCACGTTCGACGACGAGGAGTACCTGGTCGGTGCCCTGCGGGCCGGGGCGGATGCCTTCCTGCTCAAGGACAGCGATCCGGCGACCCTGATCGCGACGGTGCACGCGGTGTGCCGTGGCGAGTCGGTGCTCGACCCGAAGGTGACCGGCCGGTTGGTGTCGCGGTGGCGTTCGCTGGACGCTGCCGTACCGTCGGCCGCCCCGGTGCCCACGTTCTCGCACCGTGAGCTCACGGTGCTCGCCGAGGTCGCGCGGGGGCGCACCAACCGGCAGATCGCCTCGGTGCTGGGGCTGTCGGAGTCGGCGGTGAAGGGGCAGGTCCACGCCCTGCTGACCCGTACGGGGTGCGCGTCCCGGGCCCAGCTGGTGGCCCGGGCCTACGAGTGGGGTCTGACCGGGACCACGTGACGCGCCGCCACGCGACCTGCGGACACGAGAACGGCGGCGGCGGTCCGGGCAGGACCGCCGCCGCCGTTCTCGCGGTGTCAGACGTACAGCGGCGTGAGCCGGTCGTACTCCTCGGCATCGGCATCGGCCAGGCAGGCCTCGATGATCGCGCGACCCAGGGGGTCCAGGTCGGGCGTGAGGTACTGCACGAGCTCGCTCTTGAAGAAGTCGGTGAGGATCGTCGCGCCCGCGTCGTAGGCGTCGACCCCGACCTGCTCCTGGTACTCCGGCTGCAGCAGCGTCGGCCGGATCTGCTGGCCGTCGAGCTTGATCTCGGTGGGCCGGTAGCCGAACAGCGAGCAACGCGCCGGCACCAGCTGGTCGCGGTAGATGCGACCGCCACCGCGCCGGGCCAGGTACTCCCGGGTCAGCCACTCGGCGGCGAAGCCGACCTTGTAGGCGCCGATGTGCTGGTTGGGGACCAGCACGTACCGGGTGCGGTTGTGCGTGACGATCTGGTCGAGCGCGAGGTTGGCTCCGCCGACCTTGGTGCCGGTGGAGAACGGCCAGAACGAGCCGACGCCCTCGGACACCAGACCGCCCTTGGCGATCTTGGCCTTGTCGGACTTCGACTCGCCGATCGACGGGTTCTTGTCGCCGCGCGGGGCGATCAGCCGCCACAGCCAGGCCAGTGACGGCGGGATGACGTGGAACATGCCCATGATCCCGTAGGTCGGGTTCTCCTTGGTGCACAGCGGCATCCGGACACCGAAGGTGCGCACATCGACCTCACGCGGCTCGGAGACCACGTGCCGGATGAACCGGCGGGGGATCACTACGCGCGGGTTCGGGCACGGCTTGCCGTTGGAGTCCAGGGTGTGGTCCCACGGCAGGCAGGTCGAGTCGGGGTGCCCGTCAAGCGACAGGAAGAGCAGCGGCTCCGGCGGGTTGATGACGGCCCGCTCGAAGGCCGGGTCGGACCCGTACTCGGTGAGCCCGTCGACCCGGACGAACCAGCCGTCCTCGGCGTCGGTCACCACGAGGCGCCCGCGGTTGCGCTGCACCGACGGGTGGCACAGCGTCATGTCGTCGGTCACCGGGGAGAGCGAGCAGACCTCGCCGAGGGTGATGTGGTACGGCTCGTCGCGCACGACGTTGACCCCGACGAGGATGCGGCCGTCGTCCTCGCGCCGGATCTCCTGGCACATCTCGGACTTGCCGCCGCCCGAGGCGCCCTCGTGCATGATGACGGTGTCGTTCTCGTACGGGGTGGTGACCCGCACGCTCGAGGCGTGCAACGTCAGCCAGCTCTCCTGCTGCCCGATGTCGAGCAGGACGGAGAAGACGCCCTTCTTCGCGCTCGGGCCGGGGTAGACGTTGTAGGCGAACACCTCGTGCAGCGACTTGGTGCGGTTGTGCACGACGACCTGGCGGCCCTCGAAGTGCGTCTGCCGGAACGGCGGGGCCAGGTACAGGATCGAGCGTGGGGTGAACGGTCCGATCTCGTCGAACGTCACCCAGCCCTGCAGGTCGACGAGCGTGAGGGCGAAGAACGCCGCGTTGAGCGGCACGATCGCCAACGACGGGTAGCCGTGGTCGAGGCCGCCGGCCTTGAACGGCACGACCACGAGCTCCTGGGTGGCCAGCCACTCGAGGGTCTCGAGCCGGACCGGCTCGAACGGTGCCCCGTAGACGTCGGCGTAGCGCGGCTTGTCCGTCGGCAGGTCGTCGGCGATGCGCATGCAGTCCGGGTCCCGTCGGCGCATGTAGTCCTCGGGGTAGTTCACCGCGACACCGTTCTTGCACCGGGTGACGACGGCTTCGGTCACCGGTGACCCGTTCACGTCGAACGTGACCTCGAAGGTCGGTCCGCCGTCGGGCCCGAGGGCCAGCGAGTACAGCTCGGCCCGTGACGTCGGGACGACGACACGAGGACTCGAGGCCAGGACCTTGGCGACCTCGGGGGCGAGCGTGAGACGGCCGACAATGTCGGCTGCGGTCGTGGGCGAGCTCACGGGTGGTCTCCTTCCACACGGGCGGCACGGGGGCGGACGCCGACAGACGTCCGCTGCGACCCGGCATCCCCGACGGGGACAACGAGCCCGTGACCAGGAGTTTATTCAGGCATGGGACGAGTCGGGGGGACCAATGCCCTGTCCTGGTCAGCGTCGTGAGACGCGCTGGTCGGGTGGTGCATCGGTGCTGGTCGGGGGCTCGAATCTGATACGGCCGGGTCGGCTGGTGAGACGCCACGCGGCCAGTGCGTGGGCTGTGCGGGCGCGTCGTATGAGCGCGTCGGTCGTCATGCGCACGGTGGCGGCCTCCCGGATCGTCGAGCGGACCATCGTCGCGGCCGACCCCGGGGATCCCCGAGGCTCCTGTTCGTGGGGTGCTCGACATGTCGGCGATGGCGGGTGTCATCGCAGGTCGTGCAGCAGCCGGGCAATGGCCTGGCCCGACGGGTGCTGCACCGCTTCGCCCTGGCCGCCGGTCCACCTGCTCGGCGCGCCGGCCCCGAGCGGGTGCTGCCGGTCAGAGCGTGAACGGGCCCACCGGTGGGGCCGAGGGCGGCGTCCCGGCGGTGGCCGGCGTGACCGGTGCCGGGACGAGCGCTGCCTGGGCGGCACGCCGCTGGGCTCGCCGCCGGCCGAGCACCACCAGCGGGGTGGCGATCACGGCGATGAACATCAACCAGGGCAGCAGCACCGCCAGCACCAGGCCGAACGCGCGCAACGCCGAGACGAGCGAGCGCCAGCCCGTGGCCAGGGCCGACGGGAACGAGCCGGGGCCGGGAGCCTCGGCGGTCGCCGGCGGTGCGGTGAGGGTGAGGGTGAGCGTGGACAGCGCCACCTGGTCGGTCATCCGGGTGCGCTCGGCGACCATCGCCTCCAGATCGGACTGGCGCTGACGCACCGCCTCCTCGGCGGCCATGATGTCGGCCGTCGTGGTGGCGTGGGCCAGCACGTCCTCCATCCGGGCCACCGACAGCCGTTGGGCGCTGATCCGGGCGTCGAGGTCCTGCGCGGCGGCCGTCACGTCGTTCGTGCTGAGTGCGAGGGTCGAGACCGTGCCGAGACCGCGCAGCGCGTCGATGACGGTGCTCACCTGGTTCGACGGGACGCGGACGGTGAGCGTCGCGGAGCCGGGGTCATCGGCCGAACCGGCCTGCTCGGTGCGTGCGTCGACGCGCCCGTCCGCCTTCTCCACGAGCGCGACCACGTCCTCGACGGTGCTCGTGGGGTGCTCGGTGAGCAGGGTGAGCGTGCCGGTCGTGATGACCTCGCGGTCCGTCGCGGTCCCGGTCCTGGCACCGTCGCCCGCGGTGCCGCCCGCGTCCTGGCCGGACTGCGCCGCCGCATCCTGGCCGCCGTCGCCGACCGAGCCGGACTCGGTTGCGCCGCCACCGGCCGAGCAGCCGGCGACCAGCACGACCGCGCCGGCCAGCAGTGCCACCAGACGCACCCGGCGTCGGCCCGTCGATGTCATCCGCCCAGTCATGGTGCCCCCTCGTGCGAGGGTCGCCGATCGCCCCCCCTGTGCCCTGACTGTGTCAGGGAAGGCACCGACCTTGCGTCACGTCCAGGCGGCGGCCTGAGAACGATCCGGTCACGTGGTGCGCCACCAGGAGTCGATCCGTCCCCGGCCGCGGCCGGTCGCCTGCCGGCCTGCTCGTCCCATGGACGAGCAGGCCGGTGAGCAGGCCGGACGCGCGGGCCGGGGATCAGACCGCGGATCAGACCAGGTCGAGCTCGGCGGCCCCGTCGACTGCGGGCACGACACTGTCGCCGGCGGCGAGTGACCAGGCCGTCGCGGCCGGTCCCTCGGCACGCAACCGGTCGCCGGTGCGGCGCACCGTGAACCGGGCCTCCTCGTGGCCGTCGCGGCCCGGGATGAGGACCTCCCGCTCGTCGCCGTCGACCAGACCGAACGCGGTGAGGGTGACACCGTCGGCCCAGTCGTAGTCGGGACGGCCCGTCTGGGCCCCGAGCGGCAGCACCGTGCCCGGCCGCACCAGCACCGGCAGGCTGTCGGTGGCGTGCACCTGGTGCACCCACCGCGGACCGGTGAGGGTCGACCCGTCGAGCAGCGAGGTCCAGGTGCCCTCCGGCACGTAGACGTCCACCTCGCCGTCGGCGTCGAAGACGGGCGCCACCAGCAGGCTGTCACCCAGCATGTACTGGTTCTCGGCGGCCAGCGCCGAGCGGTCGTCGCCGAACTCCAGCAGCATGTGACGCAGCACGGGGGTGCCGTCGGTGTGCGCCTCGTCGGCCACCCGCACCAGGTACGGCATCAGCCGGTGCTTGAGGTGGGTGAACGTGCGGGTGATGTCGACGGCTTCCTCGTCGAACGCCCACGGCACGCGCACCGAGCCGGAGCCGTGCAGCCGCGAGTGCGAGGACAGCAGCCCGAACGCCAACCAGCGCTTGAACACCAGCGGATCCGGGGTGCCCTCGAACCCACCGATGTCGTGGCTCCAGAAGCCGAACCCGGACAGCCCGAGCGACAGGCCGCCGCGCAGCGTCTCGGCCATCGACGCGAAGGACGAGTCGTTGTCGCCGCCCCAGTGCACCGGGTACTGCTGGCCGCCGGCGGTCGCCGAGCGGGCGAACAGCACGGCCTCGCCCTCACCCTTGACGCCCTTGAGCGTCTCGAAGACCGTCCGGTTGTACAGGTGCGTGTAGTAGTTGTGCATCCGGTCGATGTCGCCGCCGTCGTGGTAGACGACGTCGGTCGACGGGATGCGCTCGCCGAAGTCGGTCTTGAAGCAGTCGACCCCCATCGCGAGCAGCTCCCGCAGGTACCCGGCGTACCAGTCGCACGCGGCGGGGTTGGTGAAGTCGACCAGCGCCATGCCGGCCTGCCACAGGTCGGTCTGCCACACCGAGCCGTCGGGCCGGTGCACCAGGTAGCCCTTCTCCTTGCCCTCGTCGAAGAGCCGGGAGCGCTGGGCGATGTACGGGTTGATCCAGACGCAGATCTTCAGGCCCTTGGCCTTGAGCCGGGCCAGCATGCCCGCCGGGTCCGGGAAGGTCGCCGGGTCCCACACGAAGTCGGTCCAGTGGAACTCGCGCATCCAGAAGCAGTCGAAGTGGAACACCGACAGCGGCAGGTCGCGCTCGGCCATCCCGTCGACGAAGGACGTGACGGTCGCCTCGTCGTAGCTCGTCGTGAACGACGTGGTCAGCCACAGGCCGAACGACCAGGCGGGAACCTTGGGGGCGCGGCCGGACAGTGCGGTGTACCGGCGCAGCACGTCCTTGGCCGTCGGACCGTCGAACACCAGGTACTCCAGCACCTGGCCGGGTACGGAGAACTGGGTGCGCTCGACGGCCTCGGACCCGATCTCGAACGAGACCTTCCCGGGGTTGTCCACCAGCACGCCGTAGCCGCGCGAGCTGAGGAAGAACGGGATGTTCTTGTAGGCCTGCTCGCTGGAGGTGCCGCCGTCCAGGTTCCAGATGTCGACGCTCTGCCCGTTCTTGACCACCGGCCCGAACCGCTCACCCAGGCCGTAGATCAGCTCGCCCGGGGTGATCGTCAGCTGCTCGTGGACGAAGTCGCGCCCGGCGTCGTCGGTGACCGCGGCCACCGAGCGGGACGTGCTCGCGGTGAGCAGCCGGCCGGCCGAGCGGAACTCGACGTGCCAGCCCAGCCCGAGGCGGACGCTCACCTCCAGGTCGCCGGACGTCAGCCGGCCACCCGCCTCGTCGGTCTCGACGCTCGCGGTGAAGCCTGCGTCGCCCGTCAGCTCGAACCTGGGGTGCGGCGGCACGCCGCCGTCGTGGTGCGCGATGCGGGTGCGCACCACCCCGGGGGCGGGGGAGGAGTAGGTCACCGTGAGCAGCGGGGCGTTGAGCGTGTCGCCACGCCCGCGGATCTGGTGGGTGGTGGCGAACACCGTGAGGGTGCCGGCCGCCGGGTCGGCGACGATGTCGCGGACCTCGGTCGCGCGCAGCACGGTGAAGCCGTCTGGCAGCTGCCAGTAGCCGTCGGAGAACTTCATGGTGCGAGAGCCTTTCTGAGGAGCTGGACGGCTACTTCACGGCGCCCGCGGTGACTCCGCGGGTGAGCGTGCGCTGGAAGATGAGGAAGAAGATGAGGGTCGGGACCAGGGAGACCAGCGCGCCCGCGTTGAGCGTCGGCACGTCGAGCATCCGGTCACCCTGCAACGAGGCCAGTGCGATGGGCACGGTCTGCGAGTTCGGCGTGGTCAGCATGACCAGCGGGATGAAGAACTCGTTCCACGTCCAGATGAAGAAGAAGATCATCAGGACCGACAGCGTCGGGCGCACGATCGGGAAGACGACCTTCCACAGGATCGTCCAGGAGTTCGCCCCGTCCAGGGCCGCTGCCTCGAGCAGCGCCGGTGGGAAGGTGCCCAGGACGGACGCGAGCAGGTAGGTGCCGAACGCCGACTGGATGACGGTGAAGATGATGACGATCGACCAGCCGGAGTTGTTGAGCCCCACCTGCTGCGCCATCGTGTACAGCGGGTAGAGCAGGACCTCCTGCGGCAGCATGTTGGCGAGCAGGAACGCCATCACGATCCACATCCGCCCACGGATGCGGCCGATGCCGATCGCGTAGGCGGTGAGCAATGACATGGCGGTGCCCAGGACGGCGACGACGCCGGACGTCCAGATCGAGTTCCAGAGCTTGACCGGGAAGTCCACGGCGTTCCAGAACTTCACCAGACCGTCGGTGTATAGCGACGTGGGCAGCGCCAGCGGTCCGCCGGAGGAG
>JAHIJU010000130.1 GCA_018898235.1 Actinomycetota bacterium
AGGCCATTGTCCGCGACCACCCCGACGTCAAGGACGTGGCCGTGGTGGCGATGCCCAACGACCGGCTGGGCGAGTGCGCCTGCGCCTACGTGGTGCTCAGCCCGGGCGCACGCGCGCTCGACCTTGCCGGGCTGCGCCACTTCTTCGTCGAGCGCGGTGTCGCCAAGTACAAGATCCCCGAGTGGATCGAGATCGTGGCCGCCCTGCCGATGACCCCGTCCGGCAAGGTCCGCAAGGTCGAGCTGCGAGCGCGCATCGCCGCCCAGATCGCGGCCGACCGCGCCGCCGGCCGGGTGCCCGCCGGTGCGCCTGGGGCAGCGAACGAGCAAGGCGGGGCCGCGGCGATCGTCCGGCCCGCACGTACGTCGACAGAAGGGCGATGAGATGAAGATCCTGGTGCTGGTCAAGCAGGTCCCCGCGGACCTCGGTGCGGTGAAGCTCAACGAGGACCACACGCTGGACCGGACGGCCGCGGGAGTCCAACTGAACCCCGTCGACAAGAACGCCATCGAGGCGGCCGTGCAGATCACCGAGCAGCTCGGTGGTGAGGTCACCGTGCTGACGCTCGGTCCGGCCACGGTCAGGGCTGTGCTCAAGGAGGCCGTGTCGGTCGGTGCGCACCGTGGGGTCGCGGTCACCGACGACGTGTTCGCGGGCTCCGACGCCTGGGCGACCGCCCGGGTGCTGGCCGCCGCTGCACGCCACCTCGGGAGCGTCGACCTGGTGCTCGCCGGGAAGCAGTCGTTCGACGGCGGGACCGGTGAGGTGCCGGCCATGGTGGCCGAGCTGCTCGATCTTCCCCAGGTCACCGGGGTCACCGCGTTGACCGCCGCCGCCGACTCGCTCGTGTGCACCCAGGTGCAGGACGGCGGCCAGGCGCAGGTCCGGGTGTCGCTGCCGGCCGTGGTGACGGTCGACGAGTACGTCAACACGCCGCGCTACCCGTCGGTGAAGAGCAAGCTCGCCGCGAACAAGGCGACCTTCGACGTGCTCACCAACGCCGAGCTCGGGGTGCCCGACGTGGGGCTCGCGGCCTCGGTCACCACGATCGTGTCGGCCACCCGGCCGCCGGCCCGCCAGCCCGGTGTGCGCATCGAGGGCGACACCCCGGCGCAGGTCGCCGAGAACCTGGTCGCGGCGCTGGTCGCCGCGCACGTCCTGTGACGACCCGACCGATACGGACTGGAGCAACTCCTATGAGCACGGACATCTGGGTCGTCGTCGACTCCCGCGACGGCATCGCCTCGGACGCGAGCCTGGCGATCGTGACGGAGGCCGCGACGCTGGCGGCCACCTGCGGCGGATCGGTCGTCGCCGTCGCCATCGGGCAGCGGTGCGACGAGGTCGCCGCCCAGGCGGGTGCGTACGGCGCCGGCACGGTGCGCATCGTCGAGGGCGCCGCCTACGCCCAGTACTCGACGCAGGCCTGGACCTCGGCGCTCGCCGCGCTCGTCACGGCCAACGCGCCGGGCGCGGTGCTGTTCGCCGCGACGGCGCTGGGCTCGGACCTGGCGCCGCGGCTCGCGGCCCGGCTCGGTACGGGCCTGGTCAGCGATGTCACGGCGTTGTCGGTCGCGGCCGACGGTCGGCTGACCTTCACGAAGAACACCCTCGGCGGCAACCTGCTCACGCAGTGCGTCGTCACCTCCGTCCCGCAGATCGGGACCGTCCGCACGGGTCTGTACAAGAAGGGCGCGCCGACCGGCAGGGCCCCGCAGGTGGTGCGCGAGGACGTGCCCGCACCTGCGCAGGTCGGCACCCAGGTGCTCTCGTTCACCCCCGATGCGAGCGACGGCGAGCTCGCCCTCGAGGACGCCGACATCGTGGTCTCCGGCGGTCGGGCGATGGGCAGCGCGGAGGGCTTCGCCGTGCTGCGGGCCCTCGCGGCAGCGTTCGGCCCGGGTGCCGCGGTCGGTGCCTCCCGCCCCGCGGCCGACGCGGGCTGGCTCCCGACGAGTCAGGAGATCGGGATCTCGGGCAAGACGGTCAGCCCGGACCTGTACCTGGCCTGCGGCATCTCCGGCGCCAGCCAGCACCTGGCCGGCATGTCGGGCAGCAAGCTCGTCGTCGCCGTCAACTCAGACGCACAGGCGCCCATCTTCGAGGTCGCCGACCTCGGGGTGGTGGGCGACCTGTTCGAGATCGTGCCCGCGCTGACGGACGCAGTGGCACGTCACCGCGGGTAGCCCCGCGGTGGTCGGGTGACGGGGCCCTCGAGGCGGGGGCCCCGTCACCCGCACGACCCGCCCGCGCGGTCGGCGGGCCGTCAGACCGTGAGGGTCACGGTCTCCAGCTCGGCCTCGTCGGCCGACAACCGCAGCGCACCGCGGGGCAGCTCCGCGCGGGAGGCCGCGTGCCTGGCGGCGGCGGCCTGCACACCGGCCGGGCCGATCCAGGCCGGGTCCGCCTCGCCGTGGTGCATCAAGGCCACCTGGAGCGGCCGCAGCCGGTCCGATGCGCTGCGCCGGACCTGGTCCTGCCAGGCGAGCACGGCCTCGTCGGACCCGGTGACGACCACCTCC
>JAHIJU010000131.1 GCA_018898235.1 Actinomycetota bacterium
CCCGAAGATGCCGGGCGAGCCGCCGCGGGTGCAGCCGAGCCGCGCGAAGCACTGACGAGCGTGGCGGCCGCGCGGACGAGCACGCCCAACCGGCCTCCCCGACGACGTCGTCCAGGTACCGTGGTGCCACCCAGGCTTGTGCGTGAACCGGCTTCTGCGTGATGAGGTGACATGGCGCCCGGCGCTCCCCCGACCGGCACGGCCCTCGATGTGGTCGCTGCGGGTCCGCGCGACCTCACCGCCGAGGAGCTGGCGCTGCTGGAGACCGCCGTTGCGCGGGTGCGGGACCTCATCGGCCCCCTGGAACCGGCCGGGATCGGCGCGCTGTGGAGCCGACTGCTCGACGTCGCCGAGGTCACCGACACCGAACCCGCACGGTTCGTCGGCATGGCGATCGGTACGGCGCTGCTCGACGTCGAGCCGAGCGCCCGCTGGGTCGCATGCCTCGGGCCGAACGGCGTGACCCCCGCCGTCGTGTCCGACGCCCGGCCGTCGGCCCCGGTCCTCGTCGTCGCCGATGCGATGGCCCGCTGGCACGAACGCGCCGATGGCTGGGTCGGCGACTACCTCGACCGGGCCGTGGCGCACCTGACGCACACCCCGGTCGACGGCGATGACGACGCGCCCTGGTACGCCACGGTCGACGACCTCCCCGAACCGCCCACCCAGCAGGTCCGGGACCTGGCGACCGTCGCGGTCGACCTCGCCCTGCAGTCCGCAGGTGACCAGCCGCAGGCCTTCGCCCTGCTGCCCGGACCGGACGTGACCTCCTACCCGTTCGACGCGACGGACCGCCCGCGGGTGCGGGCATGGGCCTGCGAGTGGGCGGGCGAGTCTGCGTGCGCGGTGCTCGCAGTGGTGTGGGTCGACCCCCCGGAGGGCGTCGGACGGCACGCGACGGCACGCACCGGGTCACTGGTGGTCGAGGCCGGCGAGCGCGGACGCCCCGGGATGGCGAGCATCCAGGAATACGTGCTCGGGCCGCACGGTCCCGAGGTGGTCGGACCTGCGGCGGTCGGGCAGATCGCACCGCTGCTCTGACGTCGACCGGCCCCCCGCCGTTCCGTGCCAGTGACGCGGGAGGATGGGACATGACCCCACCGAGGCCGACCTGCATCGACGCCGCGTACCTCGCCCACCAGCGCACCTGGTCGCTGGCCACCTTCGGTCCGGGACCGCGCACCGACGGTGTGCTCGACCACATCACCAAGGAGGTCGACGAGGTGCGCGCCGCGCCCGACGACCTGGCCGAGTGGGCCGACCTCATCATCCTGGCGTTCGACGGCGCGCAGCGGACCGGGGCCGATCCGCAGGCGATCCTCGACGCCGTGGCCGCCAAGCAGGCGCTCAACGAACGGCGGACCTGGCCGGACTGGCGCACCGCCGCACCCGGCCGGGCCATCGAGCACGACAGGTCCCGCGAGGCTCGTCCGTAGCCCCGGCCCGCGGGCCTCGGGGTTTCGGGGAATGCCCGCGCCCGCGGTGCGTTGGCACCGGATGTGAAGAAGATCGGGTTCCTCTCCTTCGGGCACTGGACGCCGTCGCCCTCGTCGGCCACGCGCTCGGCATCGGATGCGTTGCTGCAGACCATCGAGCTCGCGGAGGCCGCCGAGGAGCTCGGCGCCGACGGGGCGTACGTGCGGGTGCACCACTTCGCCCGCCAGCTCGCCTCGCCGTACGCGCTGCTCGCGGCGATCGGCGCCCGGACCCGGCGCATCGAGATCGGTACCGCCGTGATCGACATGCGCTACGAGAACCCGCTGGCCATGGCCGAGGAGGCCGGCGCGGCCGACCTGATCTCCGGCGGACGGCTGCAGCTCGGGATCAGCCGCGGCTCACCCGAGCAGGTGCGCGACGGGTACCGGTACTTCGGGAACGTCCCGGCTGAGGGGAGCACCGACGCAGACATGGCCCGCGAGCACACGAAGGCTCTGCTCACTGCGCTGGACGGCGCCCCCTTCGCCGAGCCGAGCCCGCGGCCGATGTTCCCCAACCCGCCGGGGCTGCTGCGGCTCGAACCGCACGCACCGGGGCTGCGCGAGCGGATGTGGTGGGGCGCAGGCTCCGATGCGACCGCCGTCTGGGCCGCCGAGCAGGGCATGAACCTGATGAGCTCGACCCTGAAGAACGACGAGACCGGTGAGCCGTTCCACGTGCAGCAGGCCGCGCAGATCCGCGCGTTCCGCGAGGCCTGGGCCACCGCCGGGCACGCGTTCGAGCCGCGGGTCTCCGTCAGCCGCAGCATCTTCGCCCTCACCGACGACCGGGACCGCGCCTACTTCGGGGTCGGACAGCAGGAGCAGGATCAGGTCGGCTGGCTCGACGAGCGCACCCGCGCCGTCTTCGGCCGCAGCTACGCCGCCGAGCCGGACGCCCTCATCGCCCAGCTCGCCGCCGACGAGGCGATCGATGCCGCGGACACGCTGCTGCTCACGGTGCCGAACCAGCTGGGCGTGGACTACAACGCCCACGTCATCGAGTCGATCCTCACGCACGTGGCCCCGGCGCTCGGCTGGCGCTGACCTGCACCTGATCCCCGCGAGGGCGGCACCGGACGATCACCGGTCGGGTCGGCGGGACCGGCAGGATGGCCCCGGCAGGAGGGGGATGCCGTGCGGTCAGCCACGACGAGGTCACGGCCACTGCTGGTGCTCGGCGCCGCTGCGACGATCGCCGTCGGGCTCGTGGCGCACCGGCTGCCCGGCCTGCTCGGGGACATGCTGGGCGGTGCGCTGTACGCCGTCCTGATCTACCTGCTGCTCGCGGTGCTGCGCCCTGCCGCGCGGCCGGTCGTTCTCGCGGTCGCGGCACTGGCGGTGTGCACCGTGGTCGAGCTGGCCCAGCTGACCGACGGGCCGCGGACGGCCGTCGCCGCGGTCCCCGTGCTGAGGCTGGTGCTCGGCACCACCTTCTCCGCCCCTGACCTGCTGGCGTACGCGCTGGGTGCAGTCGGTGCTGGCGGTGTGGACGCGCTCGCGACAATTCGGATGCGCCGGGCGCAGACCGGGGCCTAGTCTCGCTGCGCTCCTGGTCAGCAGCCGGACGGCGTCGCCGTCGCGGGTTCTGCGCGTCGGCCGAGAGCATCTGCCACGGAGGCAGCGCCTGTAGAGCGCCCGGGTTCAACTCCCG
>JAHIJU010000132.1 GCA_018898235.1 Actinomycetota bacterium
CGCCCACCCCGGCCGCGACCGGCCCGGCCACCGGGCCGTCCTCGCCGTCGGACGCCGCCCACTACGTGACGCCCCAGGTCAAGGCCGCTTTCGACGCCCTGGACTGCTCGGACACGGCGAACCGGACGGGCGGCACCGTCGGGCCCACCGACGCCGCCTTCGTCACGTGCGATGAGACCGGCGCCTACAAGTACGTCCTCGGCCCGGTGGAGGTGGAGGGGTCGAACATCGCCAGCGCCAGCTCGGGGCTCGGGACCACCGCCAACGGACAGACGGGCACCGACTGGGTGGTGAACCTCAAGTTCAACGGCACCGGCAAGGACCAGTTCGCCGCGACCAGCACCCGGCTGTTCTCGCAGACCCCACCGCTGAACCAGTTCGCGATCGTGCTCGACGGCCTGGTGATCTCGGCTCCGAAGATCGACGAGCCGATCGCCAACGGCCAGGCGCAGATCTCCGGCACCTTCACCCGCGAGACCGCGGCGACCCTGGCCCAGCAGCTCAACTTCGGTTCGCTGCCGATCAGCTTCACGGTTGAGAGCGAGCAGCAGATCTCGGCCACGCTGGGGTCCGAGCAGCTGCAGAAGGGTCTGCTCGCCGGTCTCATCGGCCTGATCCTGGTCGTCGTGTACTCGCTCGGGCAGTACCGGCTCCTGGGCCTGCTGACCGTCGGATCGCTCGTCGTCGCTGCGGTGCTCGCCTACGGCACGATCACGCTGCTGTCGTGGACCCAGGGCTACCGGCTGTCCCTGTCCGGGGTGGCGGGGCTCATCGTGGCGATCGGTATCACCGCGGACTCGTTCATCGTGTACTTCGAACGGGTGCGTGACGAGCTGCGTGACGGGCGAACGCTCCCGCTGGCGGTCGACCATGGCTGGGACCGCGCCAAACGGACGATCCTGGCCTCGGATGCGGTCAACTTCCTGGCCGCGGCGGTGCTGTACGTGCTCGCAGTGGGCGGGGTGCGAGGTTTCGCCTTCACCCTCGGGCTCACCACGGTGATCGACCTGATCGTCGTGTTCATGTTCACGCATCCGATGATGCTGCTGATCGCGCGGACCAAGTTCTTCGGCGAGGGGCACCGCCTGTCCGGACTCGACCCGGCGCGGCTGGGCGTCCCCGGCGCACGCTACGTCGGTCGTGGGCGGATCGCGCGCGTCCCGAGGCCCGACGCCGAAGGCTCGACTCAGGACCAGGACCAGGACATGGATTCCCGTGCCGGCACGAGCCTGGCACCGGCGGATCCGATCATGACGATCGCCGAGCGACGGGCGGCTGCGAAGGCGGCCGCGACCCCGCAACCGGTGGCCGACGACTCCGAGGGGAGCGACCACTGATGGCGCACCAGGGCTTCGCCGGATGGGGCAACGACCTCTACACCGGCCGCCGTTCGTACCGGATCGTCGGGCGACGCCGGGTCTGGTACGGGATCGCGATCGCGCTCGTGCTGCTCTCGGGCATCCTGATCATCACCCCCGGCCTCAACCCCGGCATCGAGTTCCGGGGCGGTTCGGAGTTCACCGTCTCCGGGGTCGCCAACCCCGACCAGGATCTGGCCGTCGCCACGGTGCAGAAGGTCGCACCGGCCGAGTCCCCGCGGGTGTCGAGCGTCGGTTCGGACGGTCTGCGCATCCAGACCAACCGCCTCGACAACACCCAGGTCGAGACCCTCAAGACCGATCTGGCCGAGGCGTTCAAGATCAACGCCGACACCATCTCGACCTCGTACATCGGTCCGTCATGGGGCGCGGACGTCTCGCGCAAGGCCATCACCGGCATCGTCGTCTTCCTGGCGTTCGTGGCGCTGGTCATGACCGTCTACTTCCGGAACTGGCGGATGGCGGTGGCAGCCCTGGTCGCGCTGTTCCACGACCTGGTGATCACGGTCGGGGTGTACGCCGGCGTGGGCTGGGAGGTGACCCCGGCCACGGTCATCGGCTTCCTGACGATCCTCGGGTACTCGATCTACGACACGGTCGTGGTCTTCGACAAGGTCCGGGAGAACACCGCGGACACCCTCGAGCAGAGCCGCTACACCTACGCCGAGAAGGCCAACCTGGCGGTCAACCAGACCCTGGTGCGGTCCATCAACACCTCGGTCGTCGCGCTGCTCCCGGTGGCCGCGATCCTGTTCGTCGGCGCCTTCATCCTGAAGGCAGGCACGTTGCGGGACATCGCCCTGGCGCTGTTCGTCGGGATGGCGATCGGTACGTTCTCCTCGATCTTCCTGGCCACGCCGCTGGAGGTGTCGCTGCGCGAGCGGGAGCCCGCGATCAAGGCGCACACGGCCAAGGTGTTGGCCGCGCGTGCCGCCGCCGGGGTGGGCGATGTGCCTGTCGAGGTCCACGCTGCGCCGCTGCGCGCTGGTGAGCACCTCGGTCACGCCGCGCAGCCGAAGCGGCGCGGGCACTGACCGTGGCAGCCATCGACCGGGACGGGCTCGCGACCAGGATCGAGGGCCTGCTGCGGCAGGTTCCGGACTTCCCCGAGGCCGGTGTGCTCTTCCGTGACATCACGCCCCTGCTCGCGGACGGCCCGGCGTTCTCCGCCGTGGTGGACGCGATCGCCGCGACCGCGGGGCAGGTGGACCTCGTGGTCGGCATCGAGTCGCGGGGCTTCTTGTTCGCGGCCCCCGTCGCGCGGGTGCTGGGGGCCGGGCTGGTGCTGGTCCGCAAGGCCGGCAAGCTCCCCGGGCCGACCGCGCGGGAGGAGTACGCGCTGGAGTACGGCACTGCGACGGTCGAGGTGCAGCCCTTCACGGTTCCGGCCGGCTCGCGGGTGCTGGTCGTCGACGATGTGCTGGCCACCGGCGGGACGGCGGCGGCGGCCCTGCGCCTGCTCGAGCGCTGCGGTGCGCAGGTCGAGGCGATCGTCTTCCTCATCGAGCTGCTCGGCCTGGACGGACGCGCCCAGCTCACCGGTCAGCGGGTGGATGCCCTGCTCACGCTGCCCTGATCGGCCCAGCGGCTCGTCGGGGACCCGCGCTGCGCTGCGTAGACTTCTTCGCACGACGGGCGGGAGCAGCCGTCCCGCGCGCGATGGTGAGATGGTCGGACGCCGGTCAGGTGCCGGGCACGGCGGCGGACCCCGGCAGGAAGGTGGGGGATGAGCGAGCGCACAGGTGAGCCGACAGCTCCCGTCGAACCGCCGGTCGAGACCACGCAGACCGCTGCGGGACGTGTGCGCTCCAGGCTCGCCAGGTTCGGCGGACGGGCCACCGTGGCCTTCCCGGCCATCGAGCCCGTGCTGCAGGCGGTGCGCGCCAACCACCCCAAGGGTGATGTGGCGATCATCGAGCAGGCCTTCGTGGTCGCCGAGCGCGCCCACCGTGGTCAGCTGCGCAAGAGCGGCGACCCGTACATCACGCACCCGATCGCGGTCGCCACCATCCTGGCCGAGCTCGGGATGACGCCGGCAACGCTGGCTGCGGCCCTGCTCCACGACACCGTCGAGGACACCGACTACTCGCTCGACCAGCTGCGCGAGGACTTCGGCCCCGAGGTCGCGATGCTGGTCGACGGCGTCACCAAGCTCGACAAGGTGCAGTACGGCGACGCCGCCCAGGCCGAGACCGTGCGCAAGATGGTCGTGGCCATGTCCCGCGACATCCGGGTCCTGGTCATCAAGCTCGCCGACCGGCTTCACAACGCCCGGACCTGGAAGTTCGTCGCACCGGCCTCGGCCGAGCGCAAGGCCCGCGAGACCCTGGAGATCTACGCACCGCTGGCCCACCGCCTGGGCATGAACACCATCAAGTGGGA
>JAHIJU010000133.1 GCA_018898235.1 Actinomycetota bacterium
CACCGATCCGTCGGTCTGGGACATCAGCGGGGCCGGGTCCGACGCGATCCAGGGCTTCTCGACCGACATCTCGGTCAACGTGGGCGGCACCATCGGGTTCAAGATCGACACCGCGGCCTCGGCCTACACCATCGACATCTACCGCACGGGGTACTACGGCGGGCTCGGTGCGCGGTACATCACCTCGGTCACTCCGTCCGTGGCCCTGCCGCAGGCGCAGCCGCAGTGCATGTGGGACCAGGTCAACGAGCTGACGGACTGCGGGAACTGGGCGCTCTCGGCGAGCTGGGCCGTGCCGACGACGGCCGTGTCGGGCGTCTATGTCGCCAAGCTGACGATCCCGTCGACGGGCGAGGACAGCCACATCACGTTCGTCGTGCGCAACGATGCGAGCACGTCGCAGATCGTCTTCCAGACCTCCGACCCGACGTGGCAGGCGTACAACACGTACGGCGGCTCGGACTTCTACCAGGGTGCCGCCAACGGCCGCGCCTACAAGATCAGCTACAACCGCCCGGTCGTCACACGAGGGCGGGTGGACGGGCGCGACTTCTACTTCAGCTCCGAGTTCGCGATGGTCCGGTTCCTCGAGCGCAACGGGTACGACGTCTCCTACATCTCGGGTGTGGACGCCGACCGGAATGGCTCGTTGCTCAAGAACCACAAGACGTTCCTGTCCGTCGGGCACGACGAGTACTGGTCGGGTGCCCAGCGCGCGAACGTCGAGGCAGCCCGGGACGCGGGCGTGAACCTCGCGTTCTTCAGCGGCAACGAGGTCTACTGGCGGACGCGCTACGAGCCGTCGATCGACGGCAGCTCGACGGCGTACCGGACCCTCGTCTCCTACAAGGAGACCTGGGGCAACGCGAAGATCGATCCGGCGACCCAGTGGACCGGCACCTTCCGCGACCCGCGGTTCTCCTCCGCGGCCAACGGTGGGGGCAGCCCAGAGAACGCGCTGACCGGCACGATGTACATGTCGAACGACACCGACCTCCCGGTGACCGTCTCAGCATCCGAGGGAAAGCTCCGGATCTGGCGCAACACGTCCCTGACCTCGATGGCCTCGGGCACGACGACCGCGCTCGCGGACCACACCGTCGGGTACGAGTCGGATGAGGACCTCGACAACGGCTTCCGTCCCGCAGGTCTGATCCGGATGTCGACGACGACGGGCGCCGCGCCGCAGTACCTCCAGGACTACGGCCTGGTGACCAGCCCGGGTACGACGACCAACCACATCACCATGTACAAGGCCGCGAGCGGTGCGCGGGTGTTCTCCGCCGGATCGATCCAGTGGGCGTGGGGTCTGGACCAGACCCACGACGGCGCCGGGGCCGCCGCAGACCCACGGATGCAGCAGGCGACCGTGAACCTGCTTGCCGACATGTCGGCGCAGCCCACGACCCTGATGGCGGGTCTGGTGGCCGCGACCAAGACGACGGACACCACCGGCCCGACGGTGACGATCCTGACCCCGGCCGCCGGAGCGGCCGTGTCGAACGGCGCGTCCGTCACGCTGACCGGGACTGCGAGCGACGTCGGCGGCGGCGTCGTCGCCGGGGTCGAGGTCTCGACCGACGGTGGCACGAGCTGGCATCCCGCCACCGGCACGACCAGCTGGAGCTACCCGTACATCCAGACCGGGAACGGCAGCACTGCGGTGAAGGTCCGGGCGACGGACGACAGCGCGAACACCGGCACTGCCGTCAGCCGCAACCTCACCGCATCGTGCCCGTGCACGGTCTTCGGCTCGGCGGCACCGGTGGTGCCGGCGGCTGACGACGCCTCTGCCGTCGAGCTCGGGCTCAAGGTCGTCCCGACGTCCTCCGGCTACATCACGGGCGTCCGGTTCTACAAGGGCACCGGCAACACCGGCACCCACACCGGGACCCTGTGGTCGTCCAGCGGCACCAAGCTCGCGTCCGTGGCCTTCGGCTCCGAGACCGCGACCGGGTGGCAGACGGCGACCTTCGCCCAGGCGGTCGCCGTGACGGCGGGGACGACGTACGTCATCTCCTACACGGCGCCCTCGGGCCACTACGCGATCGGCGCGGACGCGTTCTGGTACCGCGGTCTGACGGCCGCACCGCTGAGCGTCCCGGGTGGCTTCGGTTCGAGCGGCTCCGGCGTCTACGGTGCGCCGGGCACGTTCCCCGCGAGCGCGTACGGCTCGTCGAACTACTACGTCGACGTCGTGTTCAACACGGTGGACACGACTCCGCTCACGGTGCTCACGACCTCGCCTGCGGGCGGCTCCAGCTCGGTGGCGACGGGGTCGACCCCGTCGGCGGTGTTCTCGAAGGACGTGACCGCCTCGACGGTGACGATGACCCTGAAGACCGCCGCAGGTGCGACGGTCGCCGGGACGAAGACCTATGACGCGACGAGCCGCACGGTGACGTTCGCGCCCACCTCGGCGTTGGCGACCTCCGCGACCTACACCGCGACCGTCTCTGCGACAGCCGTGGGCGGCGGGACCATCACGGGAGCCTCGAGCTGGACGTTCTCGACGGCGGCCGCCGATCAGGTGGCCGGTGCGCAGGTGGTGTCGCTCTACAACGACTCGGCCGTGCCGGGCGTGCTCGAGGTGGCCGACGGCGACCCGGTCACGTTGGGCACCCGTTTCGCGAGCTCGGTGGACGGCACGGTCACCGGGATCCGCTTCTACAAGGGGGCGAACAACACCGGCACGCACGTGGGCACGCTGTGGGCGGCAGCGACCGGAACGGTCCTGGCAACCGTGACCTTCACGAACGAGACGACGACGGGTTGGCAGACCGCCACCTTCTCCCAGCCGGTTCAGACCACGAAGGACACCGAGTACGTGGTCTCCTACCGGACCACGGCCGGCAGGTACTCGGCGACCGTCGGCGCCTTCTCCGGCGCAGGTGTGCAGCGTGACCCGTTGCGCACCGACACCGACAGCGGCATGTACAGCTACTCGGACGCCTACCCGTCCGCCCGGACCTCGACCAGCTACCTGGTCGACGTGGTGTTCAAGCGGAATGCCACGCCCCTGACGGTCGCGTCCCAGGTGCCGAGCCCGAGTGAGCTCGCGGCACCCGTCACCACCCCGATCTCGGTGACGTTCTCCAAGGCGGTCACGAGCGCTGCGAAGCTCTCGGTGTCGACATCCGCCGGCACGGCCGTCGCCGGGGCCAAGAGCCTGTCCGCGGACGGCCTGACCCTCACGTTCACCCCGACCGCATCGTTGTCCGCCTCGACGGGCTACACGGCGGTCGCGAGCAGCCTCACCGCGACCGACGGGACGACGGCGGCCGACGTGTCCTGGAGCTTCACCACCGCCGCGAGCGATGGCTGCCCCTGCTCGCTGTTCTCGACGGGAACACCGCAGACGGCTGCGGCGAATGACACCGACGCCGTCGAGCTGGGCGTGTCGTTCACCCCCACGGAGAGTGGATCCGTCACGGGGGTGCGGTTCTACAAGGGCGCCGGCAACGGCGGCACCCACACCGGCACGCTGTGGAGCTCGACGGGGACGCAGCTGCGCACCGTGACGTTCGCGAACGAGACGGCATCCGGGTGGCAGTCCGCGACCTTCGACACGCCGTACGAGATCACCGCGGGTCAGACGTACGTCATCTCCTACCTGGCCCCGCAAGGTCACTACGCGGTGACCACCGGAGCCTTCGGCGCGGACGTGACCACCGGGCCGTTGACGGCGCCGGCCGTCGGCAACGGTCGCTACCGGTACGGCAGCACCGGCGGGTTCCCGACCTCGACGTGGCAGCAGTCGAACTACTTCGTCGATGTGGTGTTCGTGCGGGGCCAGGCGAGCCCGCCGACGGTCGTGGCGACCTCGCCCCCGTCGGGTGCCACCTCGGTCTCGACGACGGCGACCCTGTCCGCCACGCTCTCGAAGGCGCCGGCATCCGGGACCCCCGCGCTGACCGTCACCTCGAGCGCCGGCACGGTCGCTGGTACCAGCACGTATGACGCGGCGACGTTGACGGTGAGCTTCGTGCCCTCGTCCCCGCTCACCGCGGGCACCGGCTACACCGGCACCGTGAGTCTGGGCGGAACCGCGCTGGCGGGTGGTACGTGGTCGTTCACCACCCTCGCGACGGCCGCGACGGCCGTGTCCTTCTGGCCCGACACGTACACGCCGACCAATCCCGCCTGGGACGACCCGGACGCCGTGCAGGTCGGTCTGCGATTCACGACCTCGGCGGCGGGTCAGGTGACAGCCATCCGCTTCTACAAGGGGGCTGCGAACACCGGGACGCACACCGTGAAGCTGTGGGACGGGTCGCAGGCGCTGCTGGCCTCGGCGGCCTCCACCGCGGAGTCGGCCTCCGGGTGGCAGACGGTTCCGCTGGCCTCCCCGGTGACCCTTGCTGCCGGCCAGACGTACACGGCCGCGTACTACTCCAGCACCGGGCACTACGCGGTGGAGTCCAACGGGCTGTCGACGGCGCTCACCGCGGGGCCGCTCACGAGTGCATCGCCGGGCGGGGCCTACGTCTACGGCACCGGATTCCCGGTGAGTTCGTCATCGGCGTCCTACGGCGTGGATGTCGTGTTCGTCCCCGCTGGGTGAGTCTCGAGGGTTCGTCGGGGGGCGGGTGGACGGCCCGGTGCCGGCGCGCCGGGTGAAGCGTGGGCGAATTCGTCCGCGGTGGTGTGACTGGTCGGTGCCTTCCGGACAGACTGGGCACAACCGAACGAGAAGGACAACATGAGCAAGCTGCACGCGGCGGTGATCGGGGCTGGCTACTGGGGGCCCAACCTGGCGAGGAACTTCCGGAGCAGCCCCGACTGGGACCTGGTCGCGGTGTGCGACCTCGACGAGGCACGCGCCCGCAAGGTCGTCGGCGAGCGGTCGACCGTCGAGGTCGTGACGTCGCTCGACGAGCTCCTCGCCCGGGATGACATCGATGCGGTCGCCGTGGCCACCCCGGCCGCGACCCACGCCCGCATCGTGACGGCGGCGTTGGAGGCCGGGAAGCACGTCGTGGTGGAGAAGCCCATCGCCGACGGCGGCGTGGCGGGCCGGGCGATGGTGGCGCTCGCCGCCGATCGCGGCCTGACCCTCATGGTCGACCACACCTTCTGCTACACGGCGCCGGTCCTCAAGATCCGTGAGCTGATCGCGGACGGCTCGCTGGGCGACATCCAGTTCATCGACTCGGTCCGGATCAACCTGGGCCTCGTCCAGCCCGATGTGGACGTCTTCTGGGACCTCGCGCCGCACGACCTGTCGATCCTCGACTTCATCCTGCCCGGCGGGCTGGTCCCGACCGCGGTGGGGGCCCAGGGCGCCGATCCGCTCAAGGTCGGGCAGTCCTGTGTGGGCTACCTGACGCTGCCGCTGGCAGACGGTGCGATGGCCCACGTCCACGTGAACTGGTTGAGCCCCACCAAGATCCGGCAGTTCGTCGTCGGAGGCAGCAAGAAGACGCTCGTGTGGGACGACCTGGCGCCGCAGCAGCGGCTGACGGTCTTCGACCGCGGCGTGGACCTGCGGGAGACGTCCGCCGACCGGGCGGCCGCCCAGATCTCCTACCGGCTGGGCGATGCATGGGCGCCGGCGCTCAAGGAGTCCGAGGCTCTCGGTGTCATGGTCGGCGAGTTCGCCGCAGCGATCCGTGAGGGGCGCCCGCCCCGGACGGACGGCCATGCCGGTCTGCGGGTGCTCGATGTCCTGGAGGCGGCCCGCAGCTCCTTGGCCGACGGCGGCCGCCTTACCCCGATCCACTCGATGGAGGCTGTCAAGTGACCCAGCTCGAAGGTGCGAACGTCCTGGTGACGGGAGGTGCTGGCACCATCGGCTCCACGATCGTCGACCAGCTCCTCGATGCGGGTGCTGCGCGCATCGTCGTGCTGGACAACCTGGTCCGGGGCCGCCGTGAGAACCTGGCGGATGCCCTGAGCAGCGGCAGGGTGGAGCTGGTGGTCGGTGACCTGCGCGACCGCGACCTGGTGCATGACGTGACCAAGGGGCAGGACGTGGTGTTCCACCAGGCGGCCATCCGGATCACCCAGTGCGCCGAGGAGCCGCGCCTGGCCCTGGAGGTCCTGGTCGACGGGACCTTCACGGTCCTGGAGGCCGCCGTCGAGCACAAGGTCCGCAAGGTCGTCGCCGCCTCCAGCGCGTCGGTGTACGGGCTGGCCGAGCAGTTCCCGACGGGCGAGCGGCACCACCACCACAACAACGACACGTTCTACGGCGCCGCCAAGTCGTTCAACGAGGGCATGCTGCGCAGCTTCCGGGCGATGTACGGCCTGGACTACGTGGTTCTTCGCTACTTCAACGTCTATGGGCCGCGGATGGACGTGCACGGTCTGTACACCGAGGTGCTCGTGCGCTGGATGGAGCGCATCGCCGACGGGAAGCCGCCGCTGATCTTCGGGGACGGGCTCCAGACCATGGACTTCGTCTTCACCACCGACATTGCGCGCGCGAACCTGCTGGCGGCCCGTTCCGAGGTGGTCGACGGCACGTACAACGTGGCGAACGGCGTCGAGACGTCCCTGCTGGACCTCGCCGAGGCGCTGCTGCGCGTGATGGGCAGCGACCTGTCGGTCGAGCACGGGCCGGAGCGTGCGGTCAACGGTGTCTCCCGGCGTCTGGCCGACACGTCGGCGGCCCGGCGCGACCTCGGCTTCGAGGCGACGGTCGGCCTCGAGGAGGGGTTGCGGCAGCTCGTTCAGTGGTGGCGCCCGCTGCGCGAGGAGATCGCTGCCGGCCGGGTGAAGGGAGCCTGACGTGGCACGCATCAATGTCATGCAGCCGTGGTTCGGACCCGAGGAGGTGGCCGCGGTCGGCGAGGTGATCTCGTCCGGCTGGGTGGCGCAGGGGCCGCGGGTCGCCGCCTTCGAGGAGGCGTTCGCCCAGGCGATGGACGCCCAGTACGCCGTCGCGACCACCTCGTGCACGACGGCGCTGCACCTGGCGATGATCGTCGCCGGCGTGAGTGCCGGTGACGAGGTCGTCGTCCCGTCGTTCTCCTTCATCGCCACCGCGAACGCGGTCACCTACGTCGGGGCGCGACCGGTGTTCGCGGACGTCGATCACGCGACCGGGAACCTGACGGCCCAGACCGTCGCCGCCGCCGTGACCGCCCGGACGCGGGCGGTCGTCGTCGTCGACCAGGGCGGTGTCCCGGTCGACCTGGACGCGATCCGCGCGGTCACCGACCCGCTCGGCGTCGTGGTGATCGAGGACGCCGCATGCGGTGCCGGGTCGACCTACCACGGGCGGCCGGTCGGTGCGGGGGCCGATGTCGCGGCGTGGTCCTTCCACCCGCGCAAGATCGTCACCACCGGCGAGGGCGGCATGCTGACGACCGCCAACCCGCAGTGGGCCCAGCGCGCGCGTCGGCTGCGGGAGCACGCGATGAGCGTGTCGGCCGCCGCCCGCCATGCGAGCGTCCTGGCGCCGGCCGAGGAGTACCTCGAGGTCGGCTACAACTTCCGGATGACCGATCTGCAGGCGGCCGTCGGGCTGGTGCAGCTCGCCAAGCTGCCGGAGGTCGTCGCCCGTCGGCGGCAGATCGCCGCGCGGTACGCCGAGCAGCTCGACGCCATCCCGGGCCTGCGTGTGGTGGCCGACCCCGCGTGGGGCACCTGCAACTTCCAGTCGTGCTGGGTCGAGGTCGGCGAGGAGTTCGCCCTGGACCGCGAGGGGTTGCTCGCCCACCTGGCCGCCGACGAGATCTCGGCGCGGCGCGGCATCATGGCCTCGCACCGTCAGCCGGCGTACGCGGACGTCGACCACGGGCCGCTGCCGGTGACCGAACGGCTCACCGACACGACGCTGATCCTCCCGGTGTTCCATCAGATGACGGACGACGAGCAGGCCCGCGTCATCGCCTCGGTGCGTGCCGCCGCCGGGCTCTGACGTGACATCGGCGCTCGTCCTGGTCGCGGCCTCGGGTCTGGCCCGAGAGGTGCTCGCCGTGCTCCGACAGGGCTCGGCGTACGACTGCATCGGCTTCCTGGACGACTCGCAGGCGCTCCCCGGAGCGACGGTGGACGGGCTGCCGGTGCTCGGCACGATCGAGGAGGCCTGGCGGTTGCCGGATGCGCACCTGCTGGTCTGCGCCGGACGGGGCGTGGTCCGGCGCGCGATCATCTCGCGGCTGGCGGCCGCCGGGGTGGGACCGCAGCGGTATGCGACGGTCGTCCACCCGCGGGTCGAGGTCCCGGACGGGTGCCGGATCGGGCGCGGCTCGATCCTGCTGGCCGGTGTGGTGCTCACCGCGGCGGTCGACGTGGGTGAGCACGTCGTGGTGATGCCGAACGTGACCCTCACCCACGACTGCGTGCTGGAGGACGATGCCACCGTGTGCGCCGGGGTTGCGCTCGGCGGCGGGGTCGTGGTCGGCTCGGGTGCCTACCTGGGGATGGGCTCGACCGTGCGGGAGAACCGGCGCGTCGGCTCCCGGGCGACCCTCGGCATGGGGTCGGTGCTGCTCACAGATCTTCCCGACGACCAGGTGTGGGCGGGTGTTCCCGCCCGTCCGCTGACTGCCCGCGCCCCGCAGTGACGGCGCGGGTCCGACCACCATCGACCAGGACCCAAGAAAGCAGAGGCCACCATGTCCGTGCCGTTCGTCGACCTGAAGGCTCAGCACGCGGAGGTCGCCTCCGAGGTGGACGCCGGCCTCGCGGAGGTGTTCGCCCGGACGGCATTCATCGGCGGTCCGGCCGTCGGCCGCTTCGAGGAGGCGTTCGCCGCCTACGTCGGCGTCCGGCACTGCGTCGGGGTCGGCAACGGGACCGATGCCCTCGAGCTGGCCTACCGCGCGGTCGGCGTGCGGCCCGGCGGTGAGGTGATCATCCCGGCGAACACCTTCATCGCGACCGCGGAGGC
>JAHIJU010000134.1 GCA_018898235.1 Actinomycetota bacterium
GGCGGGTGACTCGCTGCACCGGAACAGCCCCGAACGCCTGGTTCGCGTGCTTGAGCAACGACGCGTACGTCGTCGATGTGATCTCGCGTACCTGACGGCGCTTCGACCTCAGCCACCGATCGGCCACTTCTTCGAATGTCGTCGTCGTGTCTCGGGTCACATGGGTTCCGGACGCGACGTCGGCGATGATCCGGCCGCGCTGAGCCCGCGCCTCGGCCTTCGTGTCGAACGTGTAGGTCTTCTGCACCCGCCGACCGCCTGGCGTTGGCTCAAGGTCGACGACGAACCTGTACCGCTTCCGGCCGTCCCTCAACGTGATGGTGTGGATTGGGTCATGACCCTTGCTGCTCGCCATCGCTGGTCCTGGCCTTCCTCTCGTTGTACGGCGCGAGGAGGCCCAGTCGCCGCGCCTCGCTGATGTATCGGTCTGCGGTTCGGGTACTGATTCTCAGTTCCTCGCACACTGCGGCACGAGGTGCCTTGCCCGCGCGCCTGGCCAGGGTGTACGTCCTGGCCACTTGCTCAGTGCTCGCAATTCGCCGCCCGTGTCGAGCGAGCGTCTCCGCTGTCGCCCGAAGCGCATCGACCGCGTCGGGCATCCTGTCGGGTCGCAGGTGTGTCAAGTGGTAGACGGCGGCTGCGAAGGCCCCTGCCGGGAACGCGCGCAGTCGGTTCGAGGTCAGCACGGCGTCAGCGAGCGGGACGCCAGCGCGTGGCTCCAGGCGCATGCCAGTGAGTCGGGGCTCGTCGTTCACTAGATCGGCGCGCAGATCGACGGTGAAGGCCTCCCACCCGGGGAGGGGGTCCACGAGGCTGATCCATCCGCCCTCTAGGAAGTCGAACTGAGGAATTGGGCGGGGCACCGGCCGTGGCATCGGGATCCTGTTCCGCCCGCGCGCCGCGAGCATGTCGGAGAGTGGCGCGTTCTAGGCCTAGCGTACGCCGGAACTACTCCGCGACACTAGATCGTGTGACGACGAACTCGATGGACGAGCAGGCGAGGCCGACGATCTCGCAGATCCGCGATCTCGCGACAGTGACCGTTCCCGTCGGCGGGGCATTCTTGGGTCTCGGTCGGGCGGGGTCGTACGAGGCAGCGAAGCGGGGCGATCTACCGACAATTCGTGTCGGCGGTCGACTCCTCGTGCCGGTGGCGACCCTGCTGCGGATGGTGGGCGTTCAGCCCGATCACGCCGTGCACGAGGCTGCGGGCGCGTGAGCAGTGACCGATCTTCGACTTCCTGAGCGGTACCTCGTGGACCGTCGGATCGCGCGCCTGCGTGACGCCGAGTTCCGTGCCCTGTGCATGGCGATGTTGTGGTCGGTCTCGAATCGCACCGATGGGGTGATCGAGGTCGAGGACGTCGATCTGATCCCGAGGTTCGACGCAACTGCCGCAGGAGTCCTGGTCGAGGCGGACATCCTGGAGGTGACGGCCAGAGGCTGGCTGTTGAGTGACTTCGCGGCCACCCAGACCAGTCGATCTGAGTTGCAGACCCTGGAGAACGCTCGGCGTCGCGACCGTGAGAAGAAGGCTCGTCAGCGTGGGCGACAAAGCCAACCGGACGTCGTACCCGAGGCGCCTGATCCCGGGGACACCAGTGCGGACGTTCCCGGGGACGTGTCCCCGGGGACTGCACAGGAGAGGACAGGCAGGACAGGACAGGCAGGCTCTAGACAGCGCAACAGTCAGGGCCTGGGGTCGATCTCAGCAGATGCTTGCGCGGTGGCGCCTGATCCTCTCGGCGACGCTCTCATCGGGTTGGCCGACCGCTGCGGGGTCTGTGGGTCTCACCCCGTGAAGCAGGGTCATGCACCTAATTGTCGAGCGGTGATCGCGTCATGAGGGCCATTCGGCCGCAGGGGCGGCGGGCGCTGCCTCCGCGCGTTGGCGGCTCACTCGGTGCGTCTGTGCGGTTCGAGGTTGACGCGAACCTGGTGGGTGCGGCCCACGAACTGTGCGGCGTCGCCGGTGAGGCGGCGGCATCGGCTGCCGTGAGCGACTCATCACAGGCTGGCGCGTCTGGCACTGCACGACACCACCCGGCCAACTCTCCGGCGGCCCGGCTCGCGCCCTGGCGGGCGACGTCGCCGTGTCCGAGAAGTCAACGACGGAAGGAAGCGCAATGAACGACATGCCCCGGGGCTTGTACGGGCCGAACCGCGACGGTGCGGGCGATCCCGACGCCGTGCCGTTGGCTGAGCGGTTGACGCGAAGCCCGCAGCGCCTGGCTGAGGAACACAACCGAGCGCATGTGCCTCTGCTGGCCCGTCTGGCGGCCCTGTCGCCGTTCCGTACCGCCCCCGACCGCTTCCCGCGGTCCTGACCCAAGGAGTCCACGAAGATGACGAACGACAGGATCGACAGCCACGAGGCGACCTTGGTCGCGGCCGAGCACCGGGTGGCTTCCCGGGTGCTGCTGGATGAGGTGCAGCGCGGCGCTCTGGCAGCGGTCCGCCGCCACAGCCCGACCCTGGCGCCCAGGGTGGCGGAGGTGCTGCGCGCCGACGAAGCCGCACGTGCTCGCCGAGAGCGCACGGAGAACGAGCGCGCCACGGCCGAGCCCAGGACTGCGCTGGCGGACGAGCGCCGTCGGGAGCGGCGGGACTTCATCGACCACGGGATCGTCCGATGAGCGCTCCGAGCACGGTTCTCAGGGCTCGGGAGGTACGCGCTCAGGTGCTGGCCGAGGTGGACGCCCGGCGGGTCGAGCATCAGCGTGCCGAGGTGGCTGCCAAGGTGCGGGCGCTGTCGTTGCAAGAGGAAGCCGACAGGTTGCGCGCCCAGTGGGCCGCTGACTGCCAGGTGGCCCGTGCCAAGCACGCACCCCTGCCGCCCGCTCCGCTCCTGCCCGACGACGGCGGCATCACGGAACTCATGCACCGCCTCATGGGCGAGCGCGCCGACCTGTTCGAGGCGCAGTGTGCCGCCTTGGCCGGCGGTGCCCCGGTCGTGGAAGCCGCATGGCAGCGGGCGCGGGCTGGTCTGGATGCCCGTGCGGTCGCGCTGCTGGGCCAGGTCGAGGGCTTGGCCGCGGAGTATCAGCAGTGGTGGGACCTGGTCCACGAGACCCGGTCAGCCGTCGAGCGCGCCGACCCGAACGTTCGTCCCGTGGACCCGCCCTCTGGGCGGATGCGGCGCGTCGACGTGGCCGCCGTCCTGGCCGCAGGCGCCGGGGCCGACGTGTGCACGCCTGGCCCGGCGCTGATCTCGCGAGCCCCGGACGCTGTCGGGCAGTCCGCAGGGGTGATCCGGTGGTGACCGCTGCACCGGGACCTGTGTCTGGTGTTGGCCGCAGCGACGAGGTGCTCACCGCTCGCCAGCGGCGGGCTGTCGTCGCGGTGCTAACCGCCCCGACCCTGGGCGAGGCTGCCGCCGCGGTGCAGGTCTCTGCCCGGACGTTGCGCCGGTGGCGGTCTCGTGAGGTCTTCGCCCGCGCCGTACGGCAGGCCGCGCGCGAGATGGACCGTGAGGCCGTCGACGCATTGCGCGCGGCCACGGTCGACGCTGTGGCGACCCTGCGCCGGGCGCTCGACGAAGACGCACCCGCCGTGCGGGTACGAGCCGCAGTCGCCATCGTCGGAGCCGCCGAGCGAGCACGAGACGACGACCTCGACGCCCGACTGTCCGCCCTCGAACAACGCGTGCAGGAGGCCCAGGCATGGCCCGCGTGACCGCGGCCTCACGACGTGCCCGACTCGACCACCTGGAGGCTGCCGCTCCGCCACCAGCCCCCACCGGTGGGCTGACCATCGGGGACCTGCTCGCAGTTACACCAGACGATCAGCGCGAGCAAGTAGTACGGGACCTCGTGGAGTTCATGGAAGCCCCCGGAGAGTCCCGGAGCGCCGACCAGGCCTTCACTCTGTGGCGCTGGCTCCAGCAGGCGGGCGGCCGAGCCGCAGCATGTACGGATCGGGCATCGGGAGTTCCTCAAGCATGAGTTCCCTCCGCAGCGAGGACCGGAGTGCGGCCAGGAGTGGGCCGGTGTCCGCGCCGCCCTCGTCGCGGAAGCGCAGCAAGAACTTCCTCGCCTGGTCGACTTCAGCCCGTTCGCCCAAGAGCACGATGTCCGCGATGGCACTCTCCAAGCCGGATGCCTGTTCATCGGTCATGTCCTGGGCGCGGTTCGACGCGGCGACCAGTCGCCGATACGCGGAGATCAGATGGTCGACACGAGATGACCGTTGCGCGTTGCGCGCGTCCCTGGCGCCCGTCAGCCGGTGAACCACAACGCCGCCGACCACCGCCCCCAACAACGCAGACGCCAGTGGGACGACCACCGCGACCC
>JAHIJU010000135.1 GCA_018898235.1 Actinomycetota bacterium
GACGCCGATCGGGGTTCGTCGACCACGGCCGTCCAGCACCTGGAAGGTCGTGTTCGCGATCGGACGGCCGACGGTGATCGGCTGGTCCGCGGTCTCGATGCGTTCCACCGAGGACCAGACGGTGGTCTCGGTGGGGCCGTACACGTTCCACAGCGCCGCCGTCCGGTTCAGCAGCGGTGCCACGAGGTCCGGAGGCAGGGGTTCGCCGCCGATGAGCGCGGTGAGGCCCTCGGTTCCCGCCCAGCCGGCCTCGAGCAGCATCCGCCAGGTGGCCGGCGTGGCCTGCAGCATCGTGATCCCGCCGCGGTCGAGGCGCTGCCGCAACTGTCGCCCGTCCGCTGCCAGTCCGCGGGAGGCGATCTCGACCTGGCCACCGCACAGCAACGGCAGGAACAGCTCGAGGGCGGCGATGTCGAAGGACAGGGTGGTGACCGCCAGGAGCACATCGTGCTCGTCGCACCCCGGGGTCTCGGCCATCGACCGCAGCAGGTTGGTGAGCGCGCTGTGCGGGATCTCGACGCCCTTGGGCCGGCCGGTGGAGCCGGAGGTGTAGAGCACGTACGCCAGGTCGTCCGGTCCGGGACCGGGAGGCGCCGTCAGGTGCGGGTCCGGCGCACGATCGACATCGCCGATCTCCACGACCACACGCCCCGTGGGGTCGACCGCAGCGTCCAGGTCCCGCTCGGTGAGCAGGATCGATGCGCCGCAGTCCTCGAGCATGAAGGCCAGCCGGTCCGGCGGGAAGGCCGGGTCGAGCGGCACGTACGCCGCACCGGACCGCATGACGGCGAGCACGGCGACGAGCAGGTCGAGCGACCGGTTGAGGCACACGCCGACGAACGTGCCGGGACCGGCGCCGACGTCGCGCAGGTGCGCGGCGAGTGCGGTCGCACGCTCGATCAGGGCGGCGTAGGTGAGCTCCTCGTCACCCGACGTCGCGGCGACCGCCGTCGGGTGCAGCCGCGCCTGGGCCTCGATGAGGTCGATGGTCGTCGCATCGCGGGGGAAGTCCCGCCGGGTGGAGTTCCAGGTGTCGATGCGCCGCCGCTCGCGGTCGGACAGGACCTCGAAGTCCGTGATCCGACCGTCCGGCCGGTCGACGCACTCGTCGAGGACGTGCAGGAACAGCTCGATCATCGCGTCCCGCTGCTCCTGCGTGAACAGCCGCGCGTTGAAGTCGAACCCCAGCACGAGGTCGCCCGAACCGACGAAGTCGTGCACGGCGACCAGGAGACTCCCCTCGCCATAGCTCGGCCGGTACCAGCGGGGTTCGACCGACAACCCGGCGAACGGCCCGACGACGACCCTGATGACGTTCAGCACGACGTCGTAGATGCGCCCGCCCGGGTTGCCCGCGGCGTACGGGAGGTGCCGCACCACCGCGAGGGCTTCCTGCTGGACCTTGCGGATCACCGTGGCAAAGGTGTCGTCGTCCAGCAGCGAGATGGTGAAGGGGTCCTGCTCCATCACCAGCCCGACCGTGTCGGCCAAGGCCTTGGTGCGGTTGTGCCACGGTGCGCCGATGGTGCGGCGCGGCTCCCCGCTGATCCGGTAGAGCATGACGAACAGCGCCGCAGCGACGACGCCGAAGAAGGACAGGTCGTCGGAGAGGAATCGGATGCCGTCACGCGCCGCGAGCCCGCGGAGCGCATGTGCCCGCGCGGCGTCGAGGTGCACCTCCTGATGCACCCGCTGATGCCCCATCCCGTCGGTCAGCGACAACCCGTCGTAGAAGACCATGGGTTCTGCCGGGTCGCGCAGCCGCTCCTGCCAGAAGCTCTCGAGCCTGCGATACCGGGGGCCGGCGCGGAGGGCCTCGTCCCGCACCACATGATCGGCGAAGGTCGGATAGCTGACCTGCGTGGGCTCCTCGCCGCCGCCGATGCGCGCGTACCAGTCACCCACCCGCTCGAAGACCAGGGCCATCGAGGTCCCGTCGGACACGACGTGGTGATGCAGGAGCGCCCAGGCGTAGCGATCGGGGGACAGCCGCACCAGGGTGGAGTCGAACAGCTGCGTGGACAGGTCCAGCACGGTGTCGACGTGCCGCCGGGACCACTGGTCGAGGGCTGCGTCCGGGTCGGGTGCGCCGGCCAGGTCGACGAATGCGGACCGGTACACGAACCGCTCGCGAACCCGCAGCCGCGGCAGGGCACCCTCGAGCTCCACGACCGTCCGGAGCGCATCGGTGCCCTCGATCGTGACCTGCAGCGCCCGGTCGAACACGTCGCGATCGATCGGGCCGTCGATGACGAACACCGTCAGCTCGTTGAACACCGGCAGGTCGGGGGTCGCTGCCTGTCCGAGCCAGATGTTGAGCTGGTTGCGGGTGGGTGCGTAGCTGGTGCCGCTCGTCGTGGGATGGGCCGGGCCGCTCGCGTCCACCTCTGGACGCAGGGCACTCACCTCGAGCCCTGCATCCCGGGCCGGGCCGGTAGGTCGACGCTTCGTGCCATCAGATCTCCCCTGTCAGGTCGCCCATCTTCTCGCCTCCGGCACCGAGGTCAACCCATCGACCGCGATGCGGTGGGGCGCCTTGCCGTCGGCGGGCGCCGCCGACAGAGCTCGAGGACGTCCTGCTCACGTGCACGCTGCGCGAGGGGCACGGAACCGTGCACGACCTCGTCGCCTCCCCCGAGCCATGTCCCGGCGCCGCCCACCGGCACGATCCCGTCGTGGGGGGCGACCGCCCCTGCACGGTAGTGAATGCCCGAACGCGCGTAAAGCCCGGGCGCCGCCGCCCCGACCCTCGGACGGGTCGGGCGGGTACGACGGGTCGCATCGCCCGGGCATCCCCGCGACAGCGCGAGAATGGACAGGTGACCGACACACTCTCCGAGACCAGCACCCGTTCCCTCGACCTCGCCGCCGTGCACGCCCTGCACGCCGGCTTCGGCTCCGACCCGGCCCGCATCCGAGCCCAGAACGCCGTGACGCGTACCGCGCTCGACGACGTCGCCCTCAACCGGGAACGCGTCGTCGGGCTGCCGACGTCGGTGTCGCACCGGATCGACGACTGGTCGGTCGCGAACCAGAAGAAGAGCGGGCGCTGCTGGCTGTTCGCGGCGCTCAACCTGCTGCGGGTGGGCGCCAAGCGGGAGCTCGGGCTCAAGGAGTTCGAGTTCT
The DNA here is from genome assembly GCA_018898235.1 of Actinomycetota bacterium. GTDB lineage: Bacteria > Actinomycetota > Actinomycetes > Actinomycetales > Cellulomonadaceae > Cellulomonas. The sequence continues at coordinate 3,127 of JAHIJU010000135.1, forward strand.
CGCAGAACTACGCCATGTACTACGACAAGCTCGAACGGGCCAACTACTTCCTCGAGGACGCCGTCGCCACCGCCGACGAGCCCGTCGACTCCCGCCTCGTCTCCTACCTGCTCGCCAACGTGCTGGGTGACGGCGGGCAGTGGGACATGGCCGTCTCGGTGCTGCTCAAGTACGGCGTGGTGCCGAAGCAGGCCATGCCCGAGACCGAGTCCTCGAGCAACACCGACCGGATGAACAGCCAGCTGCGCGCCCTGCTGCGCGCCGGCGCCCTCACGCTGCGCGGGCTGGTCACCGAGGGAGCCGCGGCCGATCACATCGCCCAGGTCAAGGCCGCGATCCTGCAGGATGTGCACGCGATCCTCACCATCCACCTCGGCACCCCGCCGACCAGCATCGACTGGCAGTGGACCGATGACTCGACGGTGTTCCACCGGGTCGGCGAGCTCACCCCGCAGGAGTTCTTCGCCCGCTACGTGACGATCGACCTCACGCAGTACGTCTGCCTCGTGGACGACCCTCGTCAGGAGCACCCCAAGGGCGGTGCGCTCACCGTCGCGCACCTGGGCAACGTCATCGAGGGGCAGCGGGTGCTGTACGTCAACGCACCCGTCGCGACCATGAAGACCCTGGCCGCACGGTCCATCGTGGCCGGTGAACCGGTGTGGTTCGGCTGCGACGTGTCGCCCCAGATGCAGCGCCAGGACGGGCTGTGGGCGGCCGACCTGTACGACTACTCCGGCGTCTACGGCGTCGACCTGCACACCACCAAGGAGCAGCGGGTGGTCGGCGGCGACTCCGCGATGACCCACGCGATGCTGCTGGTCGGGGTCGACCTGCCCGACGGGGTCGACGGCCCGGCCCGGCGCTGGCGGGTCGAGAACTCCTGGGGTGACGACAAGGCCGACAAGGGCTTCTTCACGATGGACGACCCCTGGTTCGACGAGTACGTGTTCGAGGTCGTCGTCCGCAAGGACGCCCTGCCGCCCGAGCTGCTCCCGGCCCTGACCGCCGCTCCCCTCGTCCTCCCCGCCTGGGACCCCATGGGCGCCCTCGCCTGACCCACCCACCCCGCCAGGCCCAGAACCTGGCCCGGGCCCAGGCCCAGGCCCGGAAACTGGTCGGCTGGGAGACGCCCGCCGGCGTGGCGCCGTCCCCAACCGACCAGTTTCCGGCAGACCCAGCGGGCCACGGGGTTCCCCGGGCAGACCAGGGGGCCGGGCGGCGGCTGGCTCCCTGGGGCCGGGCGGCGGCTGGTCCTAGAAGAACCTGATCGGGCGGACGATCACGGGGGCCGAGCTCGTGGTCTCGACCGTCGCGGTGTCGCTCGGGATGAACGTGGCACTCACCGTGACGGCCGTGCGGTAGCCCGCCGGGAGCCGCACGAGCGCCACACCGCGCTGCCAGGAGGCCAGCGGCGCCGTCGTGACGACCTCGCCGTTGACCGCCACCTGGACCGAACCCGTGGGCTGGGCACCGTTGGTGAGCTGCGAAACGTCGACGATCACCCACGGGTGCGTGTCGGCCAGGAACGGCAGGGCGACGACCCGGACCCGGGCACTGGCCTTGACGACCGTCACGGTGGTCGCAGCCGAGGTGCTCGCGGCGAGGGTCGCGGTCCCGGCGTAGACGGCGGTGACCTGGTGCGATCCGACGGCCAGGCGCAGACCGGCCAGCGTGGCCTGCCCGTTGCGCAGCGTCGCCGAGCCGAGCACCGTGCTCCCGTCGAGGAACCGGACGGTCCCGGTGGCCCGCGGGACCTTCGCGGTCAACGAGACGGTCGAACCCACCACGACCGACCGTGCCGAGACCGACAAGGTCGTGGTCGTCGGGACCAGGGCCACGACGGTCACGGTGACCGGATCGGCGACGCTCGGCGCCCACCTCGGATCGCCACCGTAGGTCGCGACCACCTGGTGCGAACCGGCCGCCAGCACCGTCCCGGCCAGGACCGCGCGGCCGTCGACCACCGGCGCCGTCCCCAGCGTCGTCGACCCGTCGGTGAAGGTCACCTGCCCGGTCGCGGAGCCCGTGACCGTCGCGGTGAAGGTCACCGCGGTCCCACCGGTCACCGAGGTGGCCGAGGCCACGAGGCTCGTCGTCGAGACGAGCCGCTCGACACTCACCGCGGCGCTGGGCTCGCTCGACGGCCCGGTGCCGACGGCGTTGACCGCCGCCACCGTGAAGGTCCAGGAGCCGGGCGCCAGGCCGGGGACCGTGGCGCTCGTCGAGGCGTCGGCCGTGGTCACCGGGGTGCCGGGCACGCCGTCCCGCCACGGGGTGACCACGTAGCTCAGCACCGCCGAGCCGCCGTCTGATGTCGGCGCCTGCCACGTGACCGTGGCCTGGGACAGCCCCGCCCGCGCCGTCACCGAGGTGACCGCCCCGGGCGCGGTGGGCACCGCGTCGAAGGTGTGCACGTCGGAGACGTCGACCGCGCCGTACGGGTCGGTGGTGCGCACGTACCAGCCGTGCTGCCCGAGCCCGACACCGGGCCAGGTGGCCGAGACGGTCGAACCGCTCGCGACGTCGTCGAGGCAGCCCAGCGACGTCGTCGTGAGCACCTGGGCGCTGAACGCGTCGGCCGTCAGCGTCTTGACGTGCGGGGTGATCCCGAGCGCGGCGTAGGAGAGCGAGAACTCCTGGTCGGCCAGGGTGAACGTGGTGTCCGAGGAGTCGAAGACGCCCAGCGACGGCGAGTAGGTGCGCACGGTGATGGTGCCCGACCGGTTGTCGAAGTGCAGCAGCCGCAGGTAGCCCTCGCCCCCCTCGGGCAGACCCTGGTAGTCGAACAGCATCGAGGCCACCGTGCGGTCCTTGGTGCCGTCACCGTTGTCGTCGAAGCTGTCGTACCGCGTGTAGGCGTCGTGGTAGTGGCCGGACATCACCAGCTTCACGTTCGGGTGGGTGGCCACGACCTCGTCGTAGATGCGCTGCGGCAGCACGCCCAGACCGCCCGTGGTCAGCAGGTACTCGTGCAGGTTGAGGATCGCCACCCGGTTCGGGTACTGCGCGAGCACCTGCTTCATCCAGGCGATCTCGGTGTCGCCTGCGCCCCAGCCCATCGACACCACGACGAAGTCGATGCCACCGGCCGAGACCAGGTCGTAGTGGCCGCGGTTGTCCTCGATCTGGCCGCCGTACCAGGGGTTCGAGCTGAACCGGCCGGCACCGAAGTACTGGGCGTACTCGGTGTAGTCGACGTCCTTGTGGTTGACGTCGTGGTTACCGGCCAGGACCCCGTACGGCAGCCGGGCGTCGTCGAGCACCCGATAGGCCGCATCGGCCCGGGTCCACTGATCGGCGATCTTCGAGTTGTCGACGATGTCCCCGGTGTGGAACAGGTACTGCAGGTTGAGCTGGTCACGCTGGTCCAGCAGGAAGCGGTGGATGTCGAGCTGGTGGGCGTAGTAGTCGGCGTTCGCGTTGTAGTACTGGGTGTCCGACTCCCAGGCCAGCGTGAAGTCGTACGACGAACGGTCGGTGGCGCCGGCGGCGTAGGGCGCGACCGCCGAGCTGCGCGTCGAGCGGTCACCACCCGCGTAGCCCTGGGTGTGCTGGACGAGCACCCTGACCCCGCCGTCGACCGTGTGGTCGGCGACCGGGACGTCGGCGGCGAGCCGGAACGACTCGTCCCCGGTCACGCCGGTGGTGTGGGAGGCGACGGCGTCCCAGGTCGCCGTCGAGGTGTTCCAGGCCGACATCGTGACCTCGGCGGCGGCATTGGCCGAACCGTCCCAGGTGAGCCGCACCGTGGCGTCGTCCCCCGAACCGGCCGGGACCGCGACGTCGAACACCTCGTAGGGCAATAGATCGCCGCTGGTCACGGTCGACCCGGACCCGTCCACCGCACCGAGCGCGGCCTGCTGGGCCGCGTCCAGCACGGTCGCACCCGCCCGGTCGCCCGAGGACGCCGAGGTGGTGGTGCCCTGCCGGACGGTCACGGCCGCATCGGTCCCGGCGATCGTCCGGCCCGCCGCGAAGCAGACCCGCAGGTTGTCACCGCTCGGGTCGTTCACCGTGGCCCGCAACGCCACGTCGCCAGCCGCGACCTGCGCGCCCTGCGACGGGGAGACCACCGTGGACGACGGCGCCTCGACCGGGCTGGTGAAGGTCACGGTCCGCGTCGCGGAGTTGCCGACCTGGTCGACCGCCGTGACAACGAGGGCGTGGTCACCCGCGGGCAGGGTGAGGGAGGAGACCGTGAGCGGCAGCCTCACCGCCGCACCGTCGAGGGTCGCGGTCTGTGCGGCGACGGTGTGCGCATCGGTGGTGGTGGCGGCCAGGACCGCCGTGCCACGGATCTGCGCGCCGTCGGCGATGCTCGTCACGATCGCCGGAGCGGTGTTGTCGACATCGACCGTGGCGGTGACCGCGGCGCCCGCGTCCGGCCCGGCCGTCACGGTGCCGGTCACGGTGTGGGTGCCGTCGGGCACTGCCGTGGTGTCCCAGCCGGCGGCACCGGCCGTCGCGGCATCGCCCGGCACGGTGAACACGGCGGCGAACGAGTCGAGCTTGCCCGTCGAGTCACCCATGAGCAGCGACTTGGTGGGATCGGCGTAGCCGCCCGGTCGCAACGTGCGTCCGTCCGGCAGCACGAGCCGCAGGTTCTTGATCTGGAAGTCGTCGTTGTTCTCGTTCGGGTCGGCGCCGGTGAGGGCCTTCGTCCCGGCCACGACCGTGGCGGTCACCGTCCCGTCGTGCACCGCCGACAGCGGGACCGAGGTGGTGATGGTGGTCCACGTCGACAGCCCGTCGTCGAACACCGTGCGCACCGCGCCGTCGACGACGACGCCGTTGAGGAAGAAGGTGTCCACATCGGTCGCCTCGAAGGCGAAGACGGGCTCCGACTCCAGGCTGGGGTTCGTGGCGAGTGCCGCGCCGTCGACCGCGAGCGCGGGGGTCACCGGGTAGGTGTCCCCGGCCGCGATCAGGTGCTGCGTCCCGGCGACCACCTGGCCGTCGGAGACGTTGAGCCGCACCGGGCCGTGCGACACCCGGCCGAGGTCCACCCGGGTGGTCTGCGTGGTGACCTGGTGGGTGCCGTCGCTGATCTGCAGGTAGTACTCGTACCAGGACTTGCCGGTGAGGTCGGCGGTGCCGACCGAGTAGCTGTACGACGACGCGTCACCGGTGGCGGCCAGGGAGTCCGCACCGGCCGAGACGAGGTTGACGACCTGCTCGGCGGGGTCCACGTCGTTGGTCAGGTGCAACGTCACGCGGCGGACGGCGACGTCGTCGGTGACCTGGGCCTGCACGGTGAGCGGCGTGGTCGCGCCGTCGATGAACCGGTCCGTCGCGTCGACGACGGTCGGCTCGACGGCATCGGCCGGTGCGGCCACCGGGGCCGCCGGGACCTGCGCGGCGCTCACCCGGCCGGGGCTCGCCGGGGCGAGTCCGGTGACGGTCTGCACCGCGGCGTTCGCCGGGTCCACGGCGTACTGGATGCCCTGGTCGGCCGTCGTGTCATCGGCGCCCGCCAGGTTGTAGTAGGCGCGGTTCACCCCGAAGCCGGTCTGGCTGACGATCTGGACCCCGCGGGCCGCGGTGTTGCTCATCCCGGCCGAGGCGATCTCCACGAGGTCGGTGCCGAGCGTGAGGCTGGTGCCGAACTTGGCGTTGAAGTCGGCGGCCGTGAGGGCGTCGTTGCTGCCGTTCTTGATCCAGAGCACGAGGGTCTTGCCCGGCGCGATGACCGGGTCGCCCGGAACCGCGGGCCAGCGGGTGGCCGAGGAGTTGGTGAGGTCGGCGTTCGGGTAGAGATAGAGGATCTCGTAGTCCGCGAAGCTGACGGGCGCAGCCGAGGCGTTGTAGACCTCGATGAACTCGTAGCCGTCGGCACCGGCCACGTTGGCCGAGTCGGGCAACAGCTCGGTGACCTCCAGCGGGGCGCCGGTACCGGTCGGCGTCGCGGTGGGGGTCGGCTCGGCGGTGGGGGTGGGCTCGGCGGTGGGGGTCGGCTCCGTCGTCACGGTCGGCTCGGGGGTGGCGGTCGCCGTCGGCTCCGTCGTCGCTGTCGGCTCCGTCGTCGGCGTCGGGTCCGGACCGATCTGGTCGATGCCCACCACACCGGGTGTCGGGAGCACGGCCGATCCGAGCACCACGGCCGAGGGCACGGCGCTGTCCGCGGGCAGGCCGAAGGTCGCGACCTTGTCGACACCCACCGACCCCACCGGGTAGTAGGACCAGCTCACGGCGGCACCGGCGGAGTCGACGACGCGGATGCCCCGGTCGCCCGTGTTCGCGAGCCCGGCCTGCCCCGTCGCGCGGACGACGGGCGCGGTCACCGCCGCCCCCGACACCGCCGCCCAGTAGGCCCGGAACTCGGCCTCGGTCTTCGCGAACGCGTCGACCGTGGTCGAGGTGTAGGAGATCCACACCAGGACCGACGACCGGGCCGGCACCACCGTGCCGGCCGGCAGCGTCAGCGCGACGTCCTTGGTCCGCACATCGGTGTTCACGTAGGTGTAGGCGAGCGAGTACCCCTGGGCCGACAGGTCGATGTCGGCGGCCGTGGTGTTCGCCAGCTCGACGTACTCGAAGCTGTCGTAGCCCGTCGTGTCCGGGGCGATCTCGGTGACGAGCAGCGCGGGTGAGCCGGCCGCCTGGGCGGCTGGGGCGAGCACGCTGACCACCGCTCCGGCTGCGAGCAGCAGGGACAGGGATGCGCTGATCCCGCGGGCCATGGTTCGCCGGGCAACGGCTCTCGTGTGCATCGCTCTCGTCCTTGGTCGGCCCCCGCCCACAGATGACTGCGCGACCGTAGGAGACGGGGATGACCAGGACCTTCACCCAGGTGAACGCCCGCCATCGGCCGGCCGTCAGACCGGCGAACCGACCGGCCGAGGCCGGGGCTGCGGGTCCACCGGCCGGGCTAGGACCAGCGGAAGAGGCGGCCGGCCAGCGGCACGGTGACGAGGGACCAGGCCGCGAGGACGACGAGGGTCTGGGTCGGGAACGGCTGACCGGCCCAGCCGGCCGTCATCGCCTGGGTCGCGGCGCCGAGCGGCACGTAGGTCGCGATCTGCTGGACCGGCTCCGGCATGAGCGGCAACGGGAACCACACCCCCGCGAAGAACAGCGAGACGAAGTAGAGCGTCATCCCGACCCCGGTGGCGGCCCCGGTCGTCGGTGCGACCGCCGCGACGAGCGAACCGAGCCCGAACGCCGCGAACGCCGCCAGCACGAACGCCAGCAGCACCGTGACGGGCTGGGCGGGGGCCGACACGTCGAGCACGACCGTCGCCACCCCGATCGCGAGCCCTCCCGCCACCAGCAGCGCCAGGACGTTGACCACCACCTGGGCGGCGAGCAGCCGGGACGGGGCGACCGGGGTGGCCGACAGGCGGCGCAGCACACCGCGTTGGCGGTACCCGGCCATCGTCGCGGGGTAGCCGGTGAGCGCCACCGTCGCGACCGCCAACGACAGCACGATGGGGGTGTAGCCGGTGATGGCGGTGATTGTCCCGAGCACCGGATCGGTCGCGTCGTACGGGTCGTCGGCCCACGGCATGAACAGGCCGAGGGTGGTGAGCAGCAGCGCCGGGAACACCAGCGTGAAGAACCAGGTACCCGGGTCACGCAGGAACAGCCTGGCCTCGACCCGGATCAGCGCGAGCAGCGGCCGCGGGGCCGGAGCCAGTCGCCGCCGGCCCGTCGACGGGTGGGCGATCGGGTGCTGGGCGGTCATGCCGCGACCTCCTTCTCGGTCCGGGTGAGCTCGAGGAACGCGTCCTCGAGGTTCGGCGCCTCGAGGCGGAGGTCGTCGGCGTGCAGCCCCGCACCGGCGAGGGCGACGAGCACGTCCTGCACCATCTGGTTCGCGCCGCGGAGCACCAGGCGGCCCTCAAGGAGGCTGATCGCCTGGACACCGGGGATCGCGTCGAGCAGCCCGTCGGGGACCGGGCCGTCGGGGACGAAGGACAGGATGCGCCCGGTCCGGGCGGATGCGGCGAGCTCGGCGGGCGTCCCGGTCGCGACCACGGTGCCGTCCGCGATGACGGCGATCCGGTCGCACAGCCGTTCGGCCTCCTCCATCAGGTGGGTCACCAGGAGGATGGTCACCCCGGAGGCACGTACCTGGCGCACCAGGTCCCAGGCCTCACGCCGGGCGTGCGGGTCGAGGCCGGTGGTGAGCTCGTCGAGGATCGCCACCTGCGGGCGTCCGACCAGAGCGAGCGCGACCGACAGGCGCTGCCGCTGACCGCCGGAGAGCCGGTCGAACCGGGTGCCGGCCTTTGCGGTGAGCCCCAGCTCGGCCATCAGCGCGGTCGGGTCGGCCGGTTCGGGGTAGAACGAGGCGTACAGGTCCAGCGCCTCGCGCACCGTGATCCGCGGCTGGAGCTGGCTGTCCTGGAGCTGGAGCCCGACCTGCTCGCGCAGCCGCGCGCCGTCGCGGATCGGATCCAGGCCGAGGACGGTGACCTGCCCGCTGTCGGGCCGACGCAGGCCGCCGATGATCTCCACGGTCGTCGTCTTGCCCGCGCCGTTGCGCCCGAGCAACCCGAAGATCTCGCCGCGGTGCACCTGCAGACTCAGGTCGCGCACCGCCTGGGTGTCGCCGTAGGTCTTGCGCAGGTGGCTCACCTCGATGACGGAGTCGTCCATGGTCCCTCCCGGGTGGGTGAGTTGCGCCCCCGGCGCGAACGCCGCGGACTCGGGCACGTGTGTGATCAGACGGGCGGCAGCCGGACGGGTGCACGGAGGCTGAGCAGGGCGAACGCCAGGGCGGCGACCACGCCTGCACCGACGACGGACCCGACGACAGCGACGAGTCGGGCCGGCGTCGGGTCGTGGACGACGAGCGGGCCCGCCTGGCTCACCGCGAGCACGACGAGCAGCGGACCGACGGTGAACGGCAGCGCCACGGTGCCCCACCACGCCGACACCCGCTGGTACACGATGCCGACGAGCAACCCGGACAGGGAGGCGACGACGATCGTGCCGCCGAAGTCCAGGAGCAGGAGCCCGAGCCGGGTGCCGGTCGCGTCGAGGCCGTCGTGCACGACGAACGGCCAGCCCGCCGCTTGGTGCACGAGCCGCTCGAGCTGCAGGAGAGCGACGAACACCACCCCGTGGGCGGCGCCGATGATCGTGTGTGCGGCCAGCGCGCCGCGCACGAAGCTGCGTCGGGTCATCCCGGACCCCACATGGACCCGCAGCGAGGCCGCGACCAGCGTGATCGCCTGCGAGAACAGGAACCAGGACACGGCCTGGCGCCCATAGCCGAGGAACGAGAAGCCGTCCGGTCCGTACCGGCCGGTGGCCGAGGCCACGAGCACCACGACGACGAGCCAGAACCACCCCCCGTACACGACGGCCCGACGTAGCACGAGCCGCGTCGTGAGCAGCGTCGGCGACGGCCGGCCGGACCGGGTTGTCGCGCTCATCGGTCCCCCCCGCGCTCACCGGACAGACGGAGACGGTTCTGCGGGTCGGTGAGGTGGACGAAGAGGTCCTGCAGCCCGACCGGTCCGAGCTCGAGCCCCTCCCGGCGCGCACGTTCCACGTCGTCGGCGCTCAGCTCGGCCCGGACGGTGAGCTGGGCGGTCCGGCCGAGCCGCTGACGACCGAGCACCTCACGACCTGCCACGAAGGCCTCGACCAGGTCGGACGGTCCAGTGACCGCCACCCCTTGCGCCCGCAGGGACTCGGCGTCCTGCGCAAGCAGCACCCGGCCACGGTCGAGCACCACGACGTCCTCGACCAGTCGGTCGATCTCGTCGACGAGGTGGCTGGACAGCAGGATCGTCCGCGGATGGGCGAGGTAGTCGTCGAGCAGCGCGTCGTAGAAGGCGTAGCGGCTCGGCGCATCCAGGCCGAGGTGCACCTCGTCGAGCACCGTGAGCGGCGCGCGGCTGGCCAGGCCGACGACGATCCCGAAGGCTGAGCGCTGCCCCCGTGACAGCCTCGCCGGCCGACGACGGGGGTCGAGCGCAAAGGTGTCCATCAACCGGCCGGCGAGGTCCGGGTCGAAGAACGGCCGCCGGTCGGCGACGTAGCGCAGCACTGCGGACATCCGCTCGTCCGCGGGCAGGTCGCCGGCCTCGCGGATCAGGCAGACGTTCGGCACGACCCGCTCGTTCTCCCACGGGTCCTGCCCGTCGACGAGGACCTGCCCGGCGGTCGGCCGACGGAAGGCCGCGAGCAGCACGGACAGCGTCGTCTTGCCCGACCCGTTGCGGCCGAGCAGCCCGGTGATGGTGCCGGCGCGGATCTGCAGGTCGACGTCGTCGAGCGCGACGACGGAGCCGAACCGCTGGGTGACGCCGCGCAGCGTGACGCCGTACCCCGTGTCGCTCATCGCGGCAGCTCGGTCGCCGGGTCCGGTCGGGCGGCGGAGTGGGCCCGCAGCCGGGCGATCACCTCGTCGAGCCGGATGCCCAGGACGGCCGCCTGATCGGCGACGGGGTCGACGACGTCGACGAAGAAGCTCCGGATGCGCGTCGCCCGGAGGCGTTCGCGGGCACCGGGGGCGACGAACATGCCGACGCCGCGGCGCTTGTAGAGCACGCCCTCGTCGACGAGCGTGGCGAAGGCCTTGGCCGCGGTGGCCGGGTTGATCCGGAAGGTCGTCGCGTACTGGGTGGTCGACATGACCTGCTCCTCCTCCCCCAGGGCGCCGGACAGCACGTCGTCGCGGATCTGATCCGCGATCTGCACGTAGACGGGGTCACGCCCGTCGAACACGGTCAGC
>JAHIJU010000136.1 GCA_018898235.1 Actinomycetota bacterium
GACACCCCGCTCGCCGAGACCTGGCGCGTGATCGAGACCAACCTGCGCGGGCCGCTCACGCTGACCCACGCGGTGCTGCCCGACATGCTCGCGCGCGGTGGTGGCCGGGTGCTCAACATCAACTCCGGCTCGGGGCACAGGCGCCAGGACGCCTACACCGGCTACGCCGTGAGCAAGGGGGCGCTGGCGCGGTTCACGTCACAGCTCGACCACCAGTACCGGGACGCGGGCCTGCGCGTGCTCGACCTCGCCCCCGGCGTGGTGGTCACGGACATGACCGCCGCGATGCCGGTCCATGCGACGCGCACCGCGTGGACCGACCCCGAGGACGTGGGCGCGATCGTCCGGGCCTTCGGCGACGGCGAGCTCGACGAGCTGTCGGGGCGGTTCGTGCGGGCCGGTGCCGACACGGTCGCGGATCTGCGACGGGATGCGGCGGCGATCGTCGCCGCCGATGCGCGGGTCGTGCGCCTGGTCGGGTTCGGCCCCCAGGACCCGGTCGCCTGAAGCCCCGTCCGAGCCCCGTCTGACCCCCGCGTCAGGGCACCCGCCTCAGACGCCGGCTTCGGGGTCGCCCATGAGCTCGGCGACGTGGTTCGGCACGTAGGTCGACAGCTCCCGGGGCGGGCGGACGTAGCCGCTGGACTGCGGCGGCCGCTTCGGCAGGGAGATGGGTGTGGGGTCCACGTCGGTGTACGGGATGGTGGAGAGCAGGTGGGAGATCATGTTGAGCCGCGCGTGCTTCTTCACCTCGGACTCCACGACGTACCAGGGGCTCGCCGGGATGTCGGTGTGGACCATCATCTCGTCCTTGGCCCGGGAGTAGTCCTCCGAGCGCTTGATGGACTGCAGGTCCATCGGGGACAGCTTCCACTGCCGGACCGGGTCCTTCAGCCGTGACCGGAACCGCCGCAGCTGCTCGTCGTCGGACACCGAGAACCAGTACTTGCGCAGCAGGATGCCGTCCTCGAGCAGCATCTGCTCGAAGATCGGGGCCTGCCGCATGAACCGCGCGTACTCCGCGGCGGTGCAGAACCCCATCACCTTCTCCACCCCGGCGCGGTTGTACCAGGAGCGGTCGAACAGGACGATCTCCCCGGCGCTCGGCAGGTGCTCGACGTAGCGCTGGAAGTACCACTGGGTGCGTTCGCGCTCGGTCGGGGCGGGGAGTGCAGCGATCCGGGCGATGCGGGGGGACAGGTACTCGGTGATCCGCTTGATCGCACCGCCCTTGCCCGCGGCATCGCGGCCTTCGAAGATCACGACGATGCGGGCCCCGGTGGCCGTGGCCCAGCGCTGCACCTTGACCAGCTCGGACTGCAGCCGGAACAGCTCGGCCTCGTAGACCGCGTTCGAGATCTTCGCGGGACGCGCGCCCGCCTTCTGCTTCGCCATGACGGGACCGTACTCCGACCCGCCGTCGGCGTCGCCGCAGGTGAACGGTGTCGCGCTCAGAGCGTGGGCGAGTCGGGGGAGACGGGCACCTGCGCGCCCAGACCACCGTCCCGCAGGGCGCCGCGCAGCAGCTCCGCGGCCGCGTCGAGCTCGTGTGCCGGCACATCGGCGCGGGCGTTCGCGAAGGACAGCTCGGCCTCGCCCCAGGCGGGCAGCACGTGCATGTGCAGGTGCGGCACCTCGAACCCGGCGACCAGGACCGCAGCGCGGCTGGTCGGCCACGCGGCCTCCTGGGCCCGGCCGATCGCGGCCGCGACACCGGTCAGGTGCGCGAGCAGCTCGTCCGGCGCGGCGGTGAACTGGCGCACCGGCTCGCGCGGCACGACGAGCGTGTGCCCGGCACTGATCGGCGCGATCGTCAGGAAGGCCACGCAGCTCTCGTCCGCCCAGACGAAGCGGCCGGGGAGCTCACCGGCGATGATCAGCTCGAAGACTGTCGACATGGTGGCCACGCTACCGATCTGCGCGCTCGTGGCCGAGCGCCGCCAGCGCGAGCACCGTCGACCAGTTGCGGGCGGTGCCGATGCGACCCGCGGCCTTCGACAGGACGTCGAGCGTGAGCTTCGTCCTGCCCTGCCCGTCGGGGTACCAGACGTAAGCGTGGCTGTCGGCCCAGGTGATCTGCTCATGGACGATGCGCGCGGCGTCGACGTGCGCATCGGCGCGGACGGGTCCGTCGAAGGTGACGAGAGCGAGGCGGGACGGTGTCTCGCCGGCCTGCTGCACGTAGGGCAGTTCCGCGACAGCCGCGTCCCAGGCGACCAGGTCACGGATGATCACGGGCACCTCGAAACCCGCGCGCCCGCCCAGTGCGGCTCCCAGGGCACCGGCCAGCGCCGTTGGTTCCTGGTCGGTGACGGCCACCAGGTTCCCGCTGGCCAGGTACGTCGTGACCGCGGTGCAGCCCACCCCGGTCGCGACCTCGCGCAGCTCCGCCGAGCGCAGCTGGCGTCCGCCGACGTTGACCGCCCGCAGCAGGGCGATCACCACCGTCACAGGTAGCGCAGCGGGTCGAACTCGGCCAGCGGGATGATCCGCAGGCGCGGAAGCTGCACGTTGAACGCACCGACGTCCAGCTCGAGGTCGAACACCGACAGGTCGAGCGCCGTGAGCGCCGAGCTGGTGAACTCGCGGAACGCCAGCAGGCCGACCTTCCGGCCGTCGTCGACGAGGTGCTCGAGCTCGGGGGCGAAGTCGCCGTCGTGGCTCCCGAGGAGCACGTCGCCGCCGCGGTCGGCGATGGCGTCGAGCATCCGCTTGATGCCGATGTCGACGACCTTCTCGTGCGCCTCACCGGCCAGCGGGACCGGGGTGAACCCGATCGCCACCAGCGCCTGGACGAACGACATCGGCATGAAGCCCGACGACGCGTTGAGGAAGAACAGCGGCCGCACGGGTTGTGACCACACCTGCTCGGAGAACGCGAGCACGCGTTCCCACCGTGGGCGTTGGTCGGGCGTCGGGCGGCCACCGAGGATCGAGGAGCCGAGGGTTGCGTCGAGGTTCTCC
>JAHIJU010000137.1 GCA_018898235.1 Actinomycetota bacterium
GGCCCGGCCCCGCGGTGCGGGACCGGGCCTTCGGCGCCGGGATCATCTGGTCGGGGTGACAGGATTTGAACCTGCGGCCTCTTCGTCCCGAACGAAGCGCGCTACCAAGCTGCGCCACACCCCGTGAAGCCCGCCAAGCATAGCCGATCCGAGAGGCAGCCTCGGTCGTCGGTCCACGGCCGAGGACGGTCGGGCGGCGGTGGCGGCGGTCCCTCAGGCGACCCGCGGCACCAGGGTCATGAGCGTCGCCTCCGGGCGGCAGGCGAACCGCACCGGGGCGTACGGCGAGGTCCCGAGGCCCGCGGAGACGTGCAGCCACATCGAGCCGGAGCCGCCTGCGCGGTCCGGACGCGACCCCGGCCAGCCGTGCAGCCCCTTGGCACGGCGGGTGTCGAGGTCGCAGTTGGTGGTGAGGGCGCCGTACAGCGGGACGGCGACCTGGCCCCCGTGGGTGTGCCCGGCGATGGCCAGGTCCACGCCGTCGGTGAGCATGGCGTCCAGCACCCGTCGGTACGGGGCGTGGGTGACCCCGAGATGCAGATCGGGTGTGGGGCCGTCGAGTGGCGTCGCCGCAGGGAACCGGTCGCGCTCCAGATGGGCGTCGTCGGTGCCGACCAGGCTGAGCCGACGGCCGTCGACGGTGAGGCTCCCGCGCCGGTTGGACAGGTCCACCCAGCCCGCCGAGGTGAACCGGGTGACCAGCTCGCGCCAGGGCAGCTCGACGTGCTCGCGCTCCGGGCCGCGGGCGTCGGGCGTGAGGTACCGCAGCGGATTCTTGGGCCGGGGACCCAGGTAGTCGTTCGACCCGAGCACGAAGGCGCCGGGCCGGGCGAGGTGCGGTTCGAGCGCTCGCGCGAGCGCCGGCATCGCGCCCAGATGTGCCCAGTTGTCGCCGGTGTCCACCACGAGGTGCGGGTCGAGGCCGTCCAGGTCGCGCACCCAGTCGACGGTCCGGTGCTGACCGGGGGTCAGGTGCAGATCGGACAGATGCAGCACCCGCAGCGGAGCCTGGCCGGCGGGCAGCACCGGCACCGTGACCTCACGCAGCGTGTACCAGCGCGCCTCGATGAGCCCCCAGGTGAGACCTGCGATACCGATTCCGGCGGTCAACGCCGCCGTGCGTGCAACGGAAGCGCTCATCGGTTCTGCGGCGGGCCGGGGGCCTGCCCGTTCCCTGGGCCGGTGCCCTGAACCGGGATGTCACCGGTCTGCCCCGGCTGGACCGCTCCCGGGCCGGCCGACAGGGTCAGCGTGATGACCGAGCCGGCAGTGGCCTTGGTGGCGGACTGCGTGGCGACCAGCCCGGCCGGCACATCGGAGGTCACGGGCGCGTCGGCGACCTTGGCGGTGAAGCCCGCGGCCTTGAGCGCCGTGGTGGCGACGTCGACCGTGCTGCCGATGACCGACGGGACGGAGACCTTCTCGCCGTTGAGCAGCTTGTCCGACGGGTCGGCGAACCCGGGGTTGTCCTGACCTTCGAGCGCCTGGACCATGAACCGCTTCCAGGTGGGTCCGGCAATGTCCGAACCGTAGATCACTGGGTAGTACTTGCCGCCAATCACCTGGTAGTTCGGCGAGATGGCCCCCGACGGGTTCGCAAGCACGACCGCGCTCGCGAGTCTCGGGGTGTAGCCGACGAACCAGGTGTACTCGTTGCGGTTCGAGGTACCCGTCTTGCCCGCGGCCGGGAAGTCGGGAGCGCCAACCGACTTCATCGTCCCGGTCCACACCTTGCTCATCGCGTAGTTCATGGTGTTCGCGACATCGGCCTCGATCGCCTGGTGGCAGTCGGCGCTGGGGATCGCGAGCTCCTTGCCGTTGGCGTCGGTCACCTTGAGGATGGCGATCGGCTTGCAGTAGACGCCGCCCGAGGCGAAGGTGGCGAATGCGCCGGCCATGGCGAGCGGGGTGGTGTTGTCCGTGCCGAGGACGTCGATCGGGACCGGCTTGAAGTTGCCCCCGGACTTGGCGTTGGTCACGCCGAGGTCTGCGGCGTTCTGCATGATCTGGCACAGGTCGAGGTGGGTGGCCATCGACATGAACGCGCGGTTGACCGAGTTCCTGGTGGCGTCGAGCACGGTCATCATGGCGCCGCTGCCCTCGGAGTTCGCCACCGTGAACGTTCCTCCGGACAGCTTGGTGCACGGCGCGGTGAAGTCCGAGAACCTGAAGGTGCTCTGTCCACCGTTCACCGTCTCGCTGAGCGAGTGCCCCGCCTCGAGCCAGGTGAGCAGGGTGAACGCCTTGAACGTCGACCCCGGCTGGAAGCCCTGGTTGACCGAGTAGTAGGGATACCCGGCGTTGTAGTTGATCGACTGCTGCCCGGCCACCCCCGTCGCGGTCGGGACGTAGTCGGTGGACTGCGCCATCGTCAGGATCTGCCCCGTGCCAGGCTGCACCGTGCTCATCGCCTGGATCTCGCCGGACGCATCGCCGACGGGGACGGTCGCCTTCACCTGGGTGTCGGCGTTGGTCTGCAGCGTGGGGTCGAGCGTCGTGGTGATCGTCAGGCCGCCCTTGTAGAGCCGCGCCTGGCGTTCGGCGGTGCTTGCGCCGAACGCCACGTCCCCGACCATCACCTTGGTGACGTAGTCGCAGAAGTACGCGGAACCGGCCACGGCGTCGTTGGCTACCTGGCATCCCTGCTTGACCACGCTGACGACCAGCGTCGAGGCCAGCGGGGTGGCGATCCCGGTCGTGTACTCCGCGTCGGTGATGAAACCTTGATCGTGCATGAGGCCGAGCACGGTGTCACGGCGTCCCTGGGAGGCCTCGGGGTGGGCCACCGGGTCGTACTTCGACGGGTTCTGGGTCACCCCTGCGATGGTCGCGGCCTCGAGGTAGGTGAGGTCCTTGGCCGATTTGCTGAAGTAGTGGTTCGCCGCGGTCTCCGCGCCGTAGACCGAGGACCCGAACGGCGCGATGTTCAGGTACTTCTCGAGGATCTGGTCCTTGGTCTCCTTCTGCTCGAGCGTGATCGCGAGCTTGGCCTCCCGCAGCTTGCGGGCGTACCCCTCAGCACCCTCGGACTGGGTCGCCGCTGCGACGCCGGCCTGCCGCTCGGCCGGGGTGTCGGCGTTGAGGGCCGCCTCGATGAGCACGTTCTTCACGTACTGCTGGGTGATGGTCGAAGCGCCTTGCTGCTGTGAGTCGGGCTTGAGCAGGGACAGGACCGCCGCGCGGGCCATGCCGGTGACGTCGACGCCGGTGTGCTCGTAGAACCGCTTGTCCTCGGTCGCGATCACCGCGTGCTGGAGCTGGACCGAGATCGCGGTGAGCGGCACGACCACCCGGTTCTGGGCGTAGAACGTGGCGAGCAACGTGCCGTCGGAGGCGAGGATCGTCGACTTCTCCGGCAGGTTCTGCTCGTCGAGCTCGGTGGGCAGCTCGTCGAAGCCCGTCACGGTGAGGTTGGTCGCGGTGTTCACCGTCGCGACGGCGGGCAGCGCCAGGCCCGCGGCGACGACACCGCCGAGACTGGCGACCAGGACGAAGGAGACGAGGAGGCCAATCGCCTGGGCGGCGCTGACCTGACGGCCCCGTGGGCGGCTGCTGCTCGACACGCCCTCAGGGTAGTGCCCACCTCTGACGCGGCCCCCGTGGCCGGCGAACCTTGCACCGGACCTGCACACGGGCCATGACGTCGTCGCGCGGTCGAGGAGTGGCTCCCCGCACCGCCGCAGACTGCGGTCAGTGGATCGACCCGCGGCGGGGGAATGTCCGTTGTCAAGGACAGAAGGTGCCGGGTTCTTCCCCCGAACGACGGAACGGCCCGACTTGACCGGCCAAGAACGGGGTCTTGACAGCATCAGAGAACCCACGATTGGGGTCTCCCCCCAGGCC
>JAHIJU010000138.1 GCA_018898235.1 Actinomycetota bacterium
CGATGGGCCGGCGCGATCGACACGAGCACCCAGTTCTGCGCCTTCCACGGCCTGGCCGCCCGCGGACGGGTCGCCTACGCCGCAGGGTTCACCGGGCTGGGCGTGGGCGCCACCCGCTTCGCGGCCGAGGTGATGCTCGACCGGCTCGCCGGCGAGGTCACCGAGCGCACCGAGCTGGAGATGGTCCGGCGCAAGCCGCTGCCCTTCCCTCCCGAGCCGTTCGCCACGATCGGCATCGAGTCGACCCGGTGGTCGCTCGACCGTGCCGACCACCGGGAGGGGCGTCGCAACCTGCTGCTCCGCACCCTCGACGCCGTGGGCCTCGGTTTCGACTCCTGAGCTGCGGCTCACGGAGTCGCAGCGAACAGGTCCAGCCCGAGCTCACCGACCAGCAACGCGGCCGCGCGTGCGCCGCGCACGCTCGTGCCGGCCTCGTCGAGGGGCGGCGACCACGCGCCGAGTGCGCCCTTGCCCGGGGCGACCACCACGATCCCGCCGCTGATCCCGCTCTTGGCCGGCACCCCGACGTCCACGAGCCAGTCGCCCGACGCCTCGTAGAGCCCTGCCGTGGCCATGACGGCCAGCACAGCACGCGTCACGCGGCCATCCAGCAGCCGTCGGCCGTCGACCGGGTCGAGGCCCCCGGTCGCGAGCACGGCGCCCATCCGCGCGACGTCGCGGACATCGACCGCCAGGCTGCACTGCCGGGTGTACAGATCGACCGCCTCGTCCCCGTCACCGGCCAGGGCGCCGCGTTCGGCGAGCAGCCTGGCCAGCTCGCGGTTGCGCCCGGTGGTGTCCAGCGCGCAGTCGAGCACCTCCTGGTCGGGGTCGAGCGCCCGTCCGGCGAGGGCGGACAGCCCGTCGCGCAGGAAGTCCCAGCGCTGCCCGGCATCGCCGCCCGGGACAAGACTCGTCGTCGCGATCGCCCCCGGGTTGACCATCGGGTTCGTCCGACCCCCCGGACCGCGGTGAACGGCATCCGGGTCCGAGAACGGCAGACCAGTCGCATTCAGACCGACCAGCGCGCGCACCTCGTCCAGACCCCGCGCCTGGGCGACGAGCGCCATGACGAACGGCTTCGAGACGCTCATCAGCGTGAAACGAGGGGTGCTCTGCCCCACCGCGCAGGTCGACCCGTCGCGGGTGGTCACCGCCAGACCGAACGCCGTCGGGTCCGCGCCGGCCAGCGACGGGTACACCTGGCTGACCCGGCCCCGGTCGTCGGCGGCCACCAGGTCGTGAGCCGCGCCCAGCGCACGGGACACGACGTCCAGCCCGGGCAGCTCAGCCCTGGACACCGGACGGCTCATCGTGGGACCTCCTGCTCGACACCTGTCGCGACCCGACCCTAGGTCAGGGTTCGACGGCACCCACGAGCGGCAATCGCCACCGAGCCAGGACACCCCGGCGTAACATCCCCTCGCTACCGTCGACGTCGCACCGACCGCGGAGCCGGTGCACAGCTGACCCGCGCGGCCCACCGCGCCCCTTGGAGGATCTCGTGCGCTCCACCCCCCTCGTCCTGGTGACAGCCGTCGCCGCATCGTTCGCCCTCGTCGGGTGCTCGTCGTCCGACACGGGTTCGGGCTCGGGCTCGAGCGCGGGCGCCAGCTCGGCCCCCGCAACGTTCGACCCGAGCACGATCGCCAAGGACGACGCCATCGCGGCCCTGCTGCCCGCCAAGATCACGAGTGCGGGCGCGCTCATCGTCGGCTCGGACACCACCTACGCACCGGCCGAGTTCATCGCCGAGGACGGCTCCACACCCGTCGGCTACGACGTGGACCTGGCGAAGGCCCTGGGGGCGGTGCTGGGCGTCAAGGTCGAGGTCCAGACGGCGACCTTCGCCTCGATCATCCCGGCCATCGGCAGCAAGTACGACATCGGCGTCTCCTCGTTCACGATCAACCCGGACCGTGAGAAGCAGGTCAACATGATCAGCTACTTCTCGGCCGGGGAGGCCTACGCCGTGCAGGCGGGCAACCCGAACAAGGTCGACGCGAAGGACATCTGCGGCCTCACCGTCGGCGTCCAGACCGGCACTGTCGAGGACGAGGAGCTCGACGCGGCCAGCGCCACGTGCGTGTCCGACGGCAAGAAGGCGATCACCCCCCTCAAGTACGACCACCAGTCCGACGTGACGACCGCCCTGGTCGGCGGCAAGGTCGACCTCATGTACGCCGACTCGCCGATCATCGCCTACGCGATCGCCCAGACCTCCGGCCAGCTCGAGCAGCTCGGCGACGTCTTCGCCACCGCACCCCAGGGTGTCGTGGTCTCCAAGGACGACGCGGCCCTCACCGGCGCGATCCAGAAGGCGCTGCAGAAGCTCATCGACTCCGGCGACTACGCCAAGGTCCTCACCGCGTGGGGCAACGAGGCCGGTGCTGTCACCAAGGTCGAGCTCAACCCCGCGGTGAGCTGACGCCATGAGCGCAGGGCCGACCGACCCGTCGGCCGGGATGCAGAGGATCCACGCGGTCCCCGTTCGCTACCCCGGCCGGTGGGTCTCGGCCGCCGTCGTCCTGGTCCTGGCGGCGATGGCGGTCCACTCGCTGCTGACCAATCCCAAGTTCGCCTGGCCGACGGTCGGGCAGTACCTGTTCGCCACACCCGTGCTGCGCGGCGTGGTGTGGACCTTGGCCCTGACGATCGGCTCGATGACGATCGCCGTGGCGCTGGCGATCACCCTCGCCGTGA
Organism: Actinomycetota bacterium; assembly: GCA_018898235.1. Lineage (GTDB taxonomy): Bacteria > Actinomycetota > Actinomycetes > Actinomycetales > Cellulomonadaceae > Cellulomonas. Next base: position 2,704 of record JAHIJU010000138.1, read on the forward strand.
TGCGGGACTCGACGAACCCGGTGCTGCGGGCCGTGGCCTGGTTCTACATCTGGTTCTTCCGCGGGACGCCCATCTACACCCAGCTCGTCTTCTGGGGCCTGATCTCCGTGCTGTTCCCGCGGCTGTCGCTGGGCGTCCCGTTCGGGCCGGAGTTCTGGTCGTTCAGCACCAAGGACGTGTTCACGGCCGGGGTCGCGGCGCTCATCGGACTGGCGCTC
>JAHIJU010000010.1 GCA_018898235.1 Actinomycetota bacterium
AACGACTTCGCCTTCCTGCCGGACTACACGCTCGACGACGTCTCGGCCGGGAGCACGGACTTCTCCCTGACGTCCTTCTCGCTGGCCCGGGACCAGCAGCGCCTCATCCCGTTCGTCAAGGCCGCCCAGGCCGCGGGTGGGCAGTTCCGCACCTTCGCCTCGCCGTGGACCGCCCCGCCGTGGATGAAGACGAACCACGACTACTTCAACGGCGGCTGCGTCATCCCGCCGACGGCGGCCCTCACCGACCCGACCAACTGCAACGGGTCCACGACGGCCGATGCGCGGTACTACACCGCCTATGCCGCCTACTTCTCGCGCTACGTGACCGAGATGGCCGCCCAGGGCATCCCGATCGACTGGGTGGTGCCGCAGAACGAGCCGGGCTACCCGGCGAAGTTCGGGTCGACGACCTGGAACGCCCCGCAGATGGCGAGCTTCATCAAGGACTACCTCGGGCCGCGTCTTGCCGCGGACGGTGTGGGCGCCAAGATCCGTGGCTTCGAGTGGAACCGCGACCAGTACACGTTCCCCAAGGCGCTGCTCGACGACGCCGGGGTGCGCGAGTACCTGACCGGCATCAACTGGCACAACTACGAGTGCCTGCAGCACTGCCAGCCCGACAACGTCGACCTCGTCAACGACCTGCACCCCGGCTACAGCAGCTGGATGAGCGAGTACACGTCGATCGACGGCACACACCCCGACTACCTCGACGGCGAGCAGTGGGGAAAGACGATCATGACCGACCTCGGGACCGGTGAGGGCGGCTGGGTCTACTGGAACCTGTTCCTCAACGCCTACGGCGGTCCGTACGCCAAGAACGCCGACGGCACCGACCGCAGCGGCACGCAGGACCCGATGATCATCATCGACGACGGCACCGCGGCCTCGCCCAAGACGACGCCCGAGGTGACGTACCTGTCGAAGTTCTACTACCTGTCCCACTTCTCCAAGTGGGTGAAGCCCGGTGCGCACCGCATCGGCGCGGCCGGTGGTGGCACCGACGAGCCCGGTGACCCGAACGGCAACGCCCTGCAGTCCCAGGCGTTCAAGAACGCCGACGGCAGCGAGGCGCTCGTCGTGATGAACACGGGTGACACCGCACGAACCGTCAAGGTCGCGGAGGAGGGCGCCGCCTTCTCGGTGAGCGTCGACGCCCACTCGATCAACACGTTCACCTGGACCGCGCCGGTCAACGCGGTGCACGTGCGCGCCGGCGCCTCGACGACGTGGAACAGCATCGGCTCCGAGCCGTACCTCGGCGAGTCGGGCTTCACCGGCGGCGCCACGGCGACGACGACCGACGCCATCGCGGGCACGGCCGACGACCCGCTCTACCAGAGCGAGCGGTACGGCGACTTCACGTACGCGGCGGCCCTCCCGCCAGGCCGGTACTCGGTGACCCTCAAGCTGAGCGAGAACCACTGGACGGCCGCCAACCAGCGGGTATTCAACGTCACGGCCGAGGGCCAACCGGCGCTCACCGGCGTCGACATCGTCGCCGCAGCCGGTGGGCGGCTACGGCCCGTCGACAAGACGTTCACGGTGTCCGTCACCGACGGCACCCTCAACCTCGGCTTCCAGTCCGTGGTCGACAACGCGAAGGTCGACGCGATCGACGTCGTGCCGCTGCGGGCGACCGGTGAGCCGTTCACCTCGACCGTGACCGCGGGGACCCCGGCGGGCTACCACCTCGCCGGTACCTCGGTGCCGGGCCTGGTCCTCGCGCAGGACTACAACACCGGCGGCGAGGGCGTCGGGTTCCACCTGGCGGCGAACAGCGGGACGGCCACGACCTACCGCAGTGACGCCCGCAACCTCCAGGTGTGCTCGGACGACGCCCACTGCGGGGGGGACGGGCAGGACCTCGGCTGGATCAGCGCGGGCGACTACGTCCAGTACACCCGGGACGTGTCCGTCGGCGGCAACTACGACATCGTGCTGCGCACCGCCGGCACCTCGGCCGGGAGCGTGCAGGTCGCCATGGACGGCCGGGTGCTCGGGACGGTCGCCGTCCCGGCCTCGGGCGGGTGGCAGACCTGGGTGGATGCGCCGCTGCTCGGCGTCCCGCTGCCCACGGGCACGCACACGTTCACGGTGACCGCGCTGACCGCCGGGTTCAACCTGCACTACCTGGACTTCAAGAAGGTCCACCTGCTCGGTGCCAGCACGCTCGTCCCCGCCGAGGGGTACGCGGGCGGCGGCGAGGGAGCCGGCTACCACGACACGACGGCCGGCAGCGAGGCGACCCCCGGTGCCCCCGGGTTCCTCCGCGGTGAGGACGTCGACCTGGAGAACAGCAAGGAGGGCCGGTACGACGTCGGCTTCGTCGCGGCGGGGGAGTGGTTGCGCTACGACGTCTACAGCCCGACCTCGGCGAGCTACGACGTGCGCCTGCGGTACGCGAGCAACACAACCGGGGCGCGGTTCGCCGTGGCCGTCGACAGCCCGACCGCCGCGGCGAGCTGGGTCTCGCTGCCGTCGACGGGTGACTGGCAGGGCTGGGCGGACAGCGCGACGACCTCCGTCACGCTCTCGTCCGGGACGCACGCGCTGTACGTGCGGACGGACTCGGGCGGCTTCAACCTCAACCGGCTCGGCATCACGACGGCGGGCTACCGGCTCTACAAGGATGCGACCAAGCCGGTCAAGGACCGGGTCCAGGACCTGCTGGGCCGGATGACCCTCGACGAGAAGCTCGGCCAGATGACGCAGGCCGAACGCAAGGCGTTGCCGAGCAACGCCGACATCGCGACGTACCGCCTCGGGTCGTTGCTGAGCGGCGGCGGCTCGTACCCGACGCCGAACAACGCGACGGCGTGGGCCGACATGATCGACGGCTACCAGAACGCCGCGCTCAGCACGCCGCTGCAGATCCCGATCTTCTACGGCGTCGACGCCGTGCACGGCCACAACAACGTGGTAGGCGCGACGATCTTCCCGCACAACATCGGGCTCGGGGCCACGCGGGACGCGCCGCTCGTCCAGCAGATCGGGCAGGCGACGGCCGAGGAGCTCGCGGGCACCGGTGTCACGTGGGACTTCGCGCCCTGCGACTGCGTGGCGCGGGACGACCGGTGGGGTCGCACGCAGGAGTCCTTCGGTGAGGTGCCCGAGCTCGCGTCCTCGCTCGGCTCGGCGTTCGTCACCGGTCTGCAGGGCACGATCGGCACCACGAGCTCGGTGATGGCGACCGCCAAGCACTACATCGGCGACGGCGGTACCACCAACGGCACGGACCAGGGCAACACCCAGGTCAGCGAGGCCGAGCTCCGCGCCGTCCACCTGCCGCCGTTCCAGGCGGCCGTGGCGGCTCACGTCGGGTCCGTCATGGTCTCGTACAGCAGCTGGAACGGGGTCAAGTCGCACGGCAACCAGTACCTGCTGAACACCGTGCTCAAGAACGAGCTCGGGTTCGACGGGATCGTCGTCTCCGACTGGGGCGGCATCGACCAGATCGACGGCGCCGGTGGCTTCACCGACGACGAGGTCCGGGCGGGCATCAACGCCGGCATCGACGTCGTGATGGTCCCGTACGACTACACGACGTTCATCTCCGCGCTCAAGCGGGAGGTGGGTATCGGTGCGGTCTCGACGCGGCGCATCGATGACGCCGTCACGCGGATCCTCACCAAGAAGGTCGAGTACGGCCTCTTCGAGCACCCGTTCGCCAACCGCAGCCTGACCGGTTCCGTCGGCAGCGCGGCACACCGCGCGATCGCCCGCACCGCCGTCCGGGAGTCGCAGGTCGTCCTGCGGAACGAGAACGGTGTCCTGCCCCTGCCCGCCACGGCGAGCAAGGTCTTCGTCGCGGGCAAGAGCGCGAGCAACATCGGCTACCAGTCCGGCGGGTGGACCATCGAGTGGCAGGGCGGCAGCGGGCCGATCACCCCGGGCACCACGGTGCTCCAGGGCATCCAGGGCGCGGTCTCGTCCGCGACGACGGTGACCTACAGCGCGGACGGCACGGGGATCGACGGCAGCTACAAGGCCGCGATCGCCGTCATCGGCGAGACGCCCTACGCCGAGGGGGCGGGCGACCGTCCCAGTGGCATGGGCCTCGACTCCACGGACCTGGCCACGCTCGACCGGCTCAAGGCGTCGGGCGTGCCGGTGGTCGTGGTGCTCGTCTCCGGACGGCCGATGGACGTCGCGGCCCAGGTCGGGGACTGGGCGGCGCTCGTGGCCGCCTGGCTGCCCGGCACCGAGGGTGCCGGCGTCGCGGACGTCCTGTTCGGCACCGCCCCGGCGACCGGCACGTTGCCCGTGACGTGGGAGCAGAGCGCGAGCCAGGAACCGATCAACGTCGGCGACGGCAAGACCGGGCTCTACCCCTTCGGCGCCGGTCTGTCCCTGGTCAGGACGCAGTCCGCCCGCTCCGTCATCGGGGCCGCGTACTACAGCGGCCAGGCCGGGACGGCGCTCGAACGGTGCACCGACGCAGGCTGCGGGCAGGACGTCGGCAGCAACGCGCCCGGAGACCTCCTCTGGTACGACGACGTCGACTTCGGGGCGACCAGCCCGACGAGCGTCACGACGAGGATCGCCTCGGGTTCGTCCGTCACGGGGACGCTCGAGTACCGGCTGGACAGCGCGACGGGACCGGTCCTCGCCAGTCTGACGACGGCCGACACCGGCGGTTGGCAGGCCTGGACGTCGCAGACCTCGACTCTGCTGGCGTCGGTGACGGGCACGCACCGCCTCTACGTCGTCGTCGGGGGAACAGGGTCGGCCGACCTCGCCAACCTGAACTGGTTCCAGTTCCAGTGAGCCCCCTCGCCGTGCGGCTCCCGGTGCCCGGTCGGGCAGGGAGCCGCACGGCACAGGGGCAGGGGCCCGCGAGGCCGCCCTCGGCCGGCGTCCGGTCAGGGGGCGGTGGGACGAGACGCGAATGACACCGGTGTGGTTCGCGGCGTAGGCTCGTGCCCACGATGCAGGAGCGGTTCGTCGGGACTGCAGCCGGTCTGTCGGGCAGGAGCCGGAAGGCCGGTCGAAGCAGCACCGGGTGCACCGGACCCGCAGGGACGAGAACGGATGGGGAGGGTCGATGGACCAGACGGCGCACGCGATGGTCGAAGCGGTGCCCACCGAGCTCGGTGACCGGGACCGGCAGGTGCTCGACTTCGAACGGCAGTGGTGGAAGTACGCCGGGGCCAAGGAGCAGGCCGTCCGCGAGCTGTTCGACATGTCGGCCACCCGCTACTACCAGGTCCTCAACGCCCTGATCGACGACCAGGCGGCGCTCGCCTACGACCCGATGCTCGTCAAGCGGCTGCGCCGGATGCGCGCTTCCCGACAGCGTGCGCGCACGGCGCGTCGCCTCGGTGCCGAGAGCCTCGTCTGAGACCGGGCGCGCCGTCGCTCCTGACGTCGCCCCGTCCGCACGGTTCGAGCCGCTAGCCTGTCCGCCGTGAGCAAGGCCTCCTACCCCTATCCGGACGACGAGTTCGACACCCCGGCCGACCCTGACGGTCCCCGTGGCATCCACCGCGCGCCACGTTCGGCGTGGAGCCGCTGGTGGCCGTTCCTCGTGGTCATCGTGGTGGTCCCGCTCATCGCCTTCGGCGGTGTCTGGTTCGCGGCCCGCAACGGCTACGTCTCCGACATCCCCGGGCTGGGCGGCGCGAGCTCGAGCGCGCGGGCCGGTGCGGACGACGAGGCGAGCGCGGACGCCGGAGCACCGGACGACGGGACGTCGGACGCCCCGAGCGAGTCCGCTGCCGCCCCGCAGGCCCCGGCGGCGCCCGCCCCCAGCCAGCCTGCCGGCCCCGTGCTGTCCACCAAGGTCAACGTGGTGAACGCTGCGGGGGTCTCCGGCCTCGCAGCGACGGCGGCGACCAAGCTCCAGGCGGCCGGGTTCACCGCGGTCACCACGGGCAACGGCTCGAAGGGCGGGGCGACCTCCTCGACGGTGTTCTACGCCTCCGAGGGCCTGGCGACCACCGCCCAGCAGGTCGCCACCACGCTCGGACTGACGACCGTGACGCTCTCGGCCGACAAGGCCGGCGGGGCGATCTCCGTGGTGCTCGTCGCCAAGCTGCCCGGCTGATCCGCCGCCGGGCCACCGGTTCGGGCCGGTGACCGCTCGGGCCCTGCGGACGTGGGCCGACGGGTCCCGTGGCTTCGCGGCGGCGGCGGCTCGCTTGCACTCGGAGGGGTCGAGTGCCAACCTTGAC
>JAHIJU010000139.1 GCA_018898235.1 Actinomycetota bacterium
CCTGCACCGTGTGGCGCGCTGAAGCGCGCCCCCCTTCCCTTCTTGTCCGCCGCTGCCTTCGGGTGGGGCTCTGCTGCGCTTGGAGCATGTGATGACCCAGAACACGAGCGGCGTCAGCGCGGTGCTGGACAGCGCCCACGAGGGCGACATCGAGGGTGCGTTCGGCACGATCCGGCAAGGTGACGTCGCCCCTCGCAGCCGGACCTCGATGCGGTTCAAGACGTTGCTGGCGGTCATCGGCCCTGGTCTGATCGTGATGGTCGGGGACAACGACGCCGGCGCGTTCGGCACCTACACCCAGGCCGGGCAGAACTACGGCACCCGGATGCTGTGGACGTTGCTGCTGCTGGTCCCGGTGATCTACGTCAACCAGGAGATGGTGCTGCGCCTGGGTGCGGTGACCGGGGTGGGGCACGCTCGGTTGATCTTGGAGCGGTACGGCAAGTTCTGGGGCGCGTTCTCGGTCATCGACCTGTTCCTGCTCAACGCCTTGACGATCGTGACCGAGTTCATCGGGATCAGCCTGGGGCTGAGCTACCTGGGACTGCCGAAGGTCCCGGGTGTGTTCGCGGCCGCGCTCATCGTGATCGCCTCGGTCTCGACCGGCTCTTTCCGTCGGTTCGAGCGGGTCAGCATGGTCCTGGTTGCCGGTTCGCTCACGTTGATCCCGATCTACCTGGCGGTGCACCCGCCCGTCGGACAGGTCGTGCACGACCTCGTGGTCCCGGGTATGCCGGGCGGCTCGCAGCTGTCCACGGTGATGCTGCTGATCATCGCGATCGTCGGCACGACCGTCGCGCCGTGGCAGCTGTTCTTCCAGCAGTCCTACCTGATCGACAAGCGGATCACGCCCCGGTTCATCGCCTACGAGCGGGTTGACCTATGGATTGGGATCGTGGTCGTGGTCGTGGGTGCCGGGGCGATGATGGCGTTCACCTCGGCGGCGTTCGCCGGCACCCCCGGGCAGGGCAACTTCACCGACGCGGCCGGCGTCGCACAGGGGCTGGCCGCGGCGGCGGGGCACTGGGCGGGGGTCCTGTTCGCGATCGCGCTGATCGATGCATCCATCATCGGTGCGGCTGCGGTGGGCCTGTCGACGTCCTACGCCCTGGGGGACGTGCTGGGCCTGCACCACTCGCTGCACCGCCGCCCGTCGGAGGCCAAGGGGTTCTACGCGGTCTTTGCCGGGCTGCTGGTGATCTCCGCGGTGATCGTGGTCATCCCGGGCAGCCCGCTGGGGCTGCTGACCGAGGGCGTGCAGACTCTCGCCGGTGTGCTGCTGCCCTCAGCGACCGTGTTCTTGCTGCTGCTGTGCAACGACCGGGCGGTGCTCGGCCCGTGGGTCAACGGGCGCGGCAAGAACATCTTCAGCGCGCTGATCATCGCCGTGCTGGTGATGCTGTCCACGATCTTGACCGCCAGCGTGCTGTTCCCGGCAATCACCTCGGCCCAGATCATCGCGATCTTCATCGCCGGGACGGCGCTGACGATCATCGCCGGGACCTACCTGGCCTGGGTCGCGCACCGCCACAAGGGCAAGACCCCTGCCCGCCCCCAGGAGGTGGCACCCGACCGTGCTACCTGGCGCATGCCACCGGTGGCGATGCTGAGCAAGCCCGTGATGAGTGCCGGGACCAAGACCGGGCTGACCGTCCTGCGCGGCTACCTGGTCGTGGCCTCCGCGCTGGTGGTCATCAAGGTTGTTCAGCTCGCCCTGGGCTCCTGAACCCCACAGCCCCACTTGCGCACAGACAAGGAAGAGCACGATGAGCGAAGCGACCGAGCCTCACCCCGCCGCCCCGAACCCGGTGCCCGACGTCCTGCTGCTGTCTGCGACGCTGCGCCGTACTGCGCTCGACGCAGCCGGGCACGCCCTGGGGCGACTGGCCGACATCATCGTGCGCCTGCGCGAGGAGAACTACCCCGAGGTCAGCGGACTGGTCGCGAACATCGGTGGACGCGAGCTGTTCGTCCCGGCCGAGCAGATCGTCGCCTGGGACGACCAGCACCTCGTGCTGGCCTCGGCCCGGCTGGACCTACGGCCCTTTGAGCGGCGCACTGGTGAGGTCCTGCTGCGAGACGACGTCCTGGGTCACCGCCTGATCGACATCGAGCAACCGGGCCTGGTCACCGCCCACGACGTCCAGCTGACCCGCACCACCGACGGCTGGGTCGCCACCGCCGTCGATATCCACCCACGCCGCTGGCTGCCCGGACGAGGAGGGCACACCTGGCGCAACTGGTCGGGGTTCGAAGCCCTCATCGGTCACGACGGCTCCCTACCGTCCCGCGCACCCATGGGCCGGCTGCGACGCCTCAAGCCCGCCCAGCTCGCCGACATCATCGAGGAAGCCTCCGCCGGTGAGCAGCGCGAGCTGCTCACCCGGGTGCACGCCCACCCCGACCTTGAGGCCGACGTCTTCGAGGAGCTCGACGAGGACCAGGCCTCGGACCTGCTCGAAGAGCGCACCGACCCGCAGATCGCCGACATCCTGGGCCGCATGCGCGCCGACGACGCCGCCGACGCCCTGCTGGACCTACCGCAGGAGCGACGCATGGCCGTCCTGCGGGGGATGCCCGACGCCCAGCAGAAGAAGATCACAGCGCTGCTCGGCTACCAGGAAGCCACCGCCGGCGGACTGATGAGCCCCGACCACCTCCTGCTGCCTGCTACCACGACCGCAGCGCAGGCCATCGCCGCTGTCCGAGCCGCGACCCAGATGCAACCCGAAGCCATCGTCGTCGTGTTCTGCCACGACACCCACCACACCCTGACCGGCGCGGTCGCCCTGGTCACCCTCGTGCAAGCCGAACCCGACGCAACCCTCGCCGACCTGGCCGAAGCCGACCCCGTGCACGTGCACCCGGACGCCGACATCAACGAGATCACCTTGACCATGGCCGACTACAACCTGCTGATCCTGCCCGTCCTGGACCACGACGACCACCTCATCGGAGTCCTGACCAGCGACGACATCCTCGAAGCGGCCATCGCACCCGAATGGCGACGCCGCCGCGGGTAGCAGCCAACCACCACCGCGCCACAACACCCCTGCAGTCCTCAAGCAGCCCGCACGTCACGAAGGAAGGAAGGACGGCAGGTGCATGGACCCGGCGGCATGCCGCCCGAACCTCCCGACCATGGAACTGGTGCGTTCCTCGTGGCGTACGCCAGCAAGCACGGCTCAACCAGACAGATCGCCGAACACATCGCCACGACCCTCACCCTGGCCGGCCAACCAGCACACGTGCACCCGGCCGACGACAACGCGGACCTGGCCGGGTACGACGGGTTCGTCATCGGCAGTGCGATCCACTTCGGCTACTGGCTCAAGGACGCGACCGCGTTCGTCGCCCGCAACCGCGAACTCCTGCGCGCCCACCCGGTGTGGCTGTTCAGCAGCGGACCGCTCGGCCCCGACGCCTCCGATGACTCCAGGCCCGACCCGCGCACCCTGGACACACCACTCGACGTGACCGACATCATCGCGGCGATCGACCCCCGCGAACACCGCGTGTTCTTCGGCGCCCTCGACCCCACCGGCCTGACCCGAAGCGAACGCGCCATGCGCCGCCGACCCGTCGGTCGCTACCTGCTGCCCCCCGGCGACTACCGCAACTGGACCCAGATCGAGGCATGGGCCCG
>JAHIJU010000140.1 GCA_018898235.1 Actinomycetota bacterium
CGACCAGCCGAACGCCGGCGATCCGGGCCAGGGCGGCGACCGCGAGCGCCGCGAGCGCGTAGCGGGCGGCCTGCATACCGAGCACGGGCAGCCGGTTCGTCACCGAGATCACCGCGACGCTGGAACCGAGGAGCGCCTGGGCGCCGAGACCGGGCCAGGCGCCCCACCACCATCCGCTGGCGGTGCGCATCGTCGTCGTGGTCGTGGTGGTCATGAAGGCATCGTCCGGACCTTCTTGGTCCGTGCGACAGTGCCAATCGTCGACCCCTACGGTGGTCCAATGCTCGGATCGGACTTCCTCCAGCTCGACCTGGCCGACGTCCGGCTCGGCACCAGGGCCGATGCGCTCACCGCGACGATCCGGCGCGCCGTGGCCGACGGGTCGCTGCCGGTCGGGACGCGACTGCCGGCCACCCGGGTGCTGGCCGCCGAGCTGGGCTGCGCCCGCGGCACCGTCACGGAGGTCTATCGACGGCTGACCGAGGAGGGGCTGCTCACCGCACGACGCGGCGCCGGCACCCACATCGCCACCCGCCCACCGCACCCGGTCGCGTCCCGCACTCCCCGTGCGCGCGAGCCGGTGGGGACGAGCCACGTCCGGTCCGCCACCGGGGACACCCGGTCCGGTCGCATCCGTCCCGCGACCCCGGACCGGGAACCCGTCGACCTGGCCTCGGGCGTCCCCGACCTGGCGGCCTTCCCCCGGGCCGCGTGGCTGCGCGCCGAACGTGCGGTGCTGACCGCGGCGACGGCCCGGGACCTGGGATACGCGCCACCGGCCGGCGCGCTCGCGCTGCGCACCGAGCTGTCCGGCTGGCTCGCCCGCTCGCGTGCGGTGAACGTGAGCCCCGACCAGATCGTCGTGACCGGCGGGGTCACCGGTGCGCTCAGCCTGCTCGCCCAGGTGCTGCGGGCCGAGGGCCACACCACCCTCGGGGTGGAGAACCCGGGGGCGAACGGCAACCGCCGCATCCTCGAGCACTGGATGCCCGGTCTGTCCCCCGTCCCGGTCGACGACGAGGGCCTGGTGGTCGAGGCCCTGGGAGAGGACGTCCGCGCCGTGGTGGTGACCCCGGCCCACCAGTACCCGACCGGGGTGGTCCTGTCCCCGGCGCGCCGACGCGCCCTGGTCGACTGGGTCCGGCACGGTGACCGGGTCGTCATCGAGGACGACTACGACGCGGAGTACCGCTACGACCGCCGACCGGTCCACGCGCTGCACCCGCTGGCCCCCGAGCACGTGGCATACACCTCGAGCCTGTCCAAGACGCTGGCACCGGCGCTCCGGCTCGGCTGGCTGATCCCACCGCCCCGGTGGCTCGACCGGGTGGTGGAGCTGCGCTGGGCGACCGACCTCGGCTCACCCGCGTTGCCGCAGCTCACGCTCGCGCACCTGCTCCGCAACGGGACGGTCGAACGCCACCTGCGGCTCATGCGGACCCGTCACCGGAACCGGCGCGATGCCGCGGTGCAGGCGCTGCACCGGTCGATGCCCGGGCTCACGGTCGGCGGGATCGCCGCCGGGCTGCACCTCGTGGTGCTGCTCCCCCCGGGCACCGACGATGTGCGGGTGACCGCCGATGCCCGCGACCTCGGCGTGCTCGTCCAGCCGCTGAGCAGCCACTACCTCGTCGACCCCCGCCCCGGGCTGGTCCTGAGCTACGCCGCCCACCACCCCGCGACGCTGCACGAGGCGATCGGGCGGTTGGCGCAGGCGGTGCCCAGCCGCTGACCAGGCCGGTGACCTGCCGCCGACCGGCACGACGCTGGTCCGGGCGACGCCCTGCCGATCACGCCCTGCCGATCACACCAGGCCGATCACACCAGGCCGATCACACCAGGATCACGTCAGCCGCACTGGTCGCAGATGCCGGTCGCGGGCAACACCATGAAGCACGTCGGACAGGTGGTGACCGGACGGTCCGAGGCGGCCGGGGCGCGTCGCGGCGCCGCCGTCCTGGTGCCCGCTGCGCGGCTGGCGGCCGGCCGACGTGTGGCGCGCGCCACGGGCGCGGTTCGCTGCACCGGGGTTGCCACGGCGGGTTCGGTCACCTCGAAACCCCGTCGGCGCAGCAGCGCCACGACACCGGACATCCCGTCGTGGAACTCGGCGGGACTCGCGAGCCGGCCGGTGGCGTACCGGTGGGCGACCCCGAGGATCGCCATCGAGTCGTAGCTGCGGCCGTCGTGGATCAGCAGATGCTCCTCCGACGGGCCGAAGCCGTACACGCCGAGGAAGTCGTCCCGGCCGCGGCGGTCGTACTCCTCGATCGCCTCGCGGATGTGTTGCGCCTGCACGGCGGAGAAGGTGGCCACGACCAGCCAGGGTAGGCCAGCGGTCGTGGAAGGCCCGCGCCAGGCGGGCGGACCGCACGGCGGACCGCGCCACTGGCTGCAGACTGCATGCACCGCCGCTAGAGTTGCGGCATGACCACCGTCACGATCCGGGACGTGCCCGATGACGTCCGCGATGAGCTCGCCGCTCGCGCGGCGCGCTCCGGCCGGTCGCTCCAGGAGTACCTCAAGGGTCAGCTCGTCGACCTTGCGCACCGGCCGACCGCGGCGGATGTGGTCATCGAGGTGCGACGTCGCGCGCTGCGGCACCCTCCGCTCGACTACGACCAGCTCATGGCCGATGTGGCCGCGGACCGCCGATGAGTGCCTTGCCGATCCGGGTCCGGCGGCCCGCCCCGCGTCCCCGGTGAGCGCCGCTCCGGCGCGTGTGGTGCTCGACGCCTCCGCGCTCATCGGACTGCTGCTGGACCCCGGCGAACGCGGCGAGCGCATCGCCGAGCTCGTCTCCACGGCGCAGCTGCACGCCCCCGCGCTGCTGCCGTACGAGGTCGCGAACGTGCTGCGCCGCCTGCACCTGTCGGGTCGGCTGTCGGCCGGCGAGGCCGCGACGGCCGGCGACGATGCGGTGCGGCTGCCGGTCGAGCTGTGGCCGTACGAGGTGGTCGCGGACCGGGTGTGGGAGCTTCGCGGCGGCCTCACCGCCTACGACGCGGCGTCCGTCGCGCTGGCCGAGTACCTGGGGGCCACCGTGCTCACGGCCGACCGCCGACTGGCGGGCGCACCGGGTCCGCGCTGCGAGATCGTCGTCGCGTAGTCGTCGCGAACCCACCGACCGGGACCGCCGCACCAGGATGCGGTCAGCGGGCCTGGGCCGCCTCCGCCTCGTCGAGCCCGGCGAACCCGGCGAGTGCGACGGTTGCGCCGAGGGTCTGCTCGGTGAGGTTGCCACCGGCAGCCGCCGTCGCCTCGACCAGCCGACGGTAGTGGGCGAAGGTGCGGTCGGAGTAGGTGCCGAGCTCCCCGCGCAGGTAGGTCTCGAAGGACGTCGCCTCCTGCGTGTCCTCGGCCGTGCGCAGCACCCGCATCGCCTGGCCCAGGTGCGGGTAGCGCGCCCGGAAGTCGCGCGCCCAGGCGACCTGGACGGCGATGACGCCCTCCTGCTGCGCGATCCTCGCGTCGGGCAACGCGGGCAGCACCGGCGCGATCTGCCGGGCGTACCGCTCGGGCTCGGTCGAGACCATCATCCGGGCGTACTTCTCGGTGAGCAGGTTGCGGCCGGCGGCATCGGCCGCGTCCAGGTCGGCGGCGTAGCTGTGCAGCAGGCGCAGCGGCCAGGTGAGGAACTGGCTCAGGCGCATCTGGCGGAACTGCGGCCAGTCGTTCTGGCAGTCGGCCCGACCGTCGTCCCCGCGCACCGCCTGGAACTGGGTCCACTCGTGGCGGACGACGGCCTCGGCCCGCTCACGCCGGAGCCGCTCGTCGTCCGTGCCCAACGCGTCCGTGCTCGACACGTCCGCGCCCGGCCCTCCCATGCCCGCCACGTCCACGCTCAGCCTTCCTTCGTTCGGTCCGCCCCCGCCGGTCACAGGCTTCGCAGCCACGGGTCGGTGATCCGCTGCTCGACGTGCAGCCGCTGGTGCTCCAGGAAGGTGTCGTCGCTGCTGGAGAGCCCGCGGGCGCGCAGCTCGTCGACCACCTGCGCGCACACCAGCTCGATCGTCTCGACCACCCGCTCCCGGGCCGGCGCGGCCCCCGTCCCGCCCTCGCCGAACCCGGCCCCGCCGAAGCACGCGGCCGACGCCAGCCGCAGCACCTGCTCCAGCTCACCCGCCACCTGCGGCAGCCGCGAGGCCCGTCGGGCACTCAACCGGCGCAGCGCCGCGAACTGCCACTTGTAGTACGGCAGGTACCCGGCCGACCCCGGCCCGTTGAGCAGGAACACCATCGAGGCCACGGCCTGCGTGAACTGCGCGACCGACAACCACGCGGCGGCCCCGTCCCCACGGTCGAGCATCCGCGGCACGTTGTACTGCCCGGCCTGCGCCGCCATCCCGAGCCGACGCGAGATCAGCGCCCAGCGCACCTCGGCCGGCATCCGCCGGAACCCGTCGCGCACGGCGCTGAACTCGCCGTACCCGTCGACGAACACCTCGCCGTTGGTCGCCGCGGCCAGGGTCGCCTCGTCGAGCAGCAGCCACTCGTGCGGGTGGTCGGCCGCGGGCGCCTGCCGGTACCCGGTGACCTGCTCGTAGAAGTCGCCGATCTCGAACACCCCGACCCGACGACGGTCCGCGCGCGCGCGGGGGGTCGCGACGCGCGGGCCGAACCCGCGGAAGCTGGCCGGCAGCGCCTCGTAGTCGGCCTGGAGCTGCTCGCCGATGGCGGCGTGGTCCGCCGCGGTCAGCCACAGGCAGAACCCCGGCCCGAAGTCGTGGTCCCGCGAGGTCTCGTCGTCGAACCCGTAGCACTCCGACCCGTGCCCGACGAGCCCCGCGGCGATACGGGGGCGGTAGGTCGGGTACTTGGACTCCAGCAGCGGGCGGCCGTAGGTCTCCCAGTAGGCGCGGGCCAGGTCGAGGCCGCTGACGTCGGCCGGCGCGATGCTGGCCGAGGAGGGGGCGGGTTCTGCGGTGCCGGACGGGACCGCTCGACCCGATGGGGCCGTGACCTGCTCACGTCCGCCCACCCTCGTCGTCCGGTCCGAGACTGCTGTCTCAGCCTCCGCCAGGTTCGCCGCGGTCACCGCGTACTGGTCGGTGTCGACGCCGTAGCACTCGGCGATGATCGCGAGCGCCTGCCGGTACAGCCCGGCCGCATCGGCGAATCGCCCCAGCCGGAAGCACACCTGCGCGTGCCCGGCGAGCGCGGACGCATAGTGGGCGTCGTTCTCGTGCGCCCCCGCCGCGAAGATGTCGAGGGACCGCTGGGCGTGCTCGGCGGCCTCATCGTCCCGGCCGAGCGCCAGGCACACGAGCGCAAGGTTCGTGTGGGTCGACGCGAGGTCGAGGTCACCGCCCGGGTCCACCGAGGAGGCTTCGAGGATCGCGAGGGCCGCCCGCAGCTCGCGTTCGGCCCCGGCGGCGTCCTCCCGATCGCTGAGCAGCACCGACAGGTTGTTGTGCAGCGCGGCCAGCCGCCGGTCGTCCGCCGCCATCGCCGCCTCACTCGCCGCGAGCGCCTGCCGGTACAGGTCCAGCGCCTCGTCGTGCCGCCCGGCGGCCCGCAGCCCGGTCGCGGTGTTGATCAGCGTGGTCGCGTAGGCGTCCGACCCGACGATGTCCATCCGCTCGGCGAGCGCGAGCGCCTCGCGGCCGACGCGCACGGTGTCCTCGTGCCGGCTCTGCGACCGGTAGAACCCCATGAGCTCGTTGAGGACGGTGAGCTCGGCCCCGGCGTCGGCCGCGGCACGCGCCCGCACGAGGTGGTCCAGCAGATACGGCTCAGCGTGCGTCGGCCCCTGGTGCGCGGCAAAGATCGCGTCCAGCCCGCGCAGCATCTGCGGCACGTCGATGGGGTCGGCCGACGGGGCGCTCACACCGTCCGGTCCATCCATCGTCACTGCCTCCCGGTGGCCATTGTCCCGTGGCCGCACCGGCAGGCTGTGGGCCCCTTGACGCGGGAGGTCGCTCGAGGCGAGCGGCGGCGTTCCCGTCATCGGCCGCCCTGGTACACACGCCGGTAGGAGTCAGCCGCTGACGTGACGACGCGCCTGACGTCGATCACATGATCCCGGACGAGGGCCTCCAGGCGGTCGACGTCACGCCTGGAGCCGATGAAGTGAACTCGCTCGCCTCTCTCGGGGACGAGCACGACGGCACGCCGGCTTCAGACGACCCCCACCAGGGACGCCCAGCCCGCGAACCACATGGGTCGGGCCGGGTCCCACGACCTGCCGGCGGCCCCCGAGACGCGCCGCTCGAGCCCCCGCAGCGGATGCCACCGGAAGCCGACCGAGATGCCGACCTCGTCGGCCACCAGCTCCGCCAACGGTCGGGTGACGTTCAGTCGGCCGAGCCCACTGCCGACCCCGGCAGCACCGACGAGTCTGAGCCTGCCGTCAGTCGTCATTGCCCCCTCCTTGATCGACCCGGCTCGGCTCCGCGTCCGTCACCGCTGATGTCTACCGCACCCCGCGTCCCTCGGCGGGCCCCGGGCCGAACCGGTCGGCGAAGCGCGGGTCGTGCTCCCACCACAGGCCGTCCTGCACGTCGGGGTCGCGCGTCGGCGCATCCTCGTCCTGGCGGCCGACGTCGTGGTGCTGCCCGGCACCGCCGGCCCGGGCGTCCAGCTCGGCGTCGATGCGCCGCGCCGCCCGTTCGTCGGAGCGGGTCCAGGCCGCCAGCAGCGCGACCAGGTAGGGGATGGAGATCAGGTCGCCGCCGAACCACAGGGCGACGGCCCCCGCGGTCTGGTCCGCCCGCAGCGTCGGCCCCCAGTCGCACCCGAGCGCCAGGTAGTGCTCGGGGGCGATGAGCGGTCCGAGCCACACCACCACCCCGAGCAGCCCGTCGACGAAGCTCTCGGCGAAGGTGATCGCGAACGACACGACATGGGCCGGGGTCCCCGGCGCCGGGTCCACCCGCAGCCGGCTCCAGTAGTAGACGAACCCGCACCCCACCAGCCCGAACCGGGTGAGCGCATCCACCCACGGATGGTCGAGGGTGAGGGCGTACAGGCCGGACAGGTAGAGCACGGGCAGCGGCACCAGCAGCGCGAACGTCGCGGTGAGCGGCGACCCCAGCAGCGACGCCGGCCGCGAGCTGGCGACGCGTCGCAGCGCCAGCACCACCCGCGCCGGCGCGGTGGCGAGCAGCAACGAGACCGGCGCCCCCAGCGCCATGAGCATCGGCCCCGCCATGAGCAGCACGACGTTCTGCACGGCGCGCGGCCAGAACAGCACCTCGTCGTACACCCCGAGGAACGAGCACGTGCTCACCAGCATGACGAGCACGCCCGCGGTGAACGCCACGCGACGCCGCGCCGGCCAGCCGCACCGCCGGGCGGCGACCAGGTAGGCGGCCAGCACCGGCACGCCGACGACGAGGCTGGGCCAGTCGGCCGTCCACGACGTCAGGCCGGTGATGAGCGTCAGCTCAGGGGGCACGGCTCAGTATCGGCCCGGAGTGGAGCCGGGGGTCGGCGCGCTCCGCGTTCGCGACCACGCGGTGACTTCCGCCCGCACCCCACCTACCCCTGCATGTCCACGAACCGCGAGTAGTGCCCCTGGAACGCCACCGTGATCGTGTCGGTGGGCCCGTTGCGGTGCTTGGCGACGATGAGGTCGGCCTCGCCGGCACGCGGGGACTCGCGCTCGTAGGCGTCCTCACGGTGCAGCAGGATCACCATGTCGGCGTCCTGCTCGATGGAGTTGTGGGCCGCGATGCCGTTGGCCACGAAGTTGTGGGTGCCCAGCACGGTGGCGTCGAACACCTGCTGCTCGCCGGCCTCCTCGATCGACATCACGCGATCCCACAGCACGTCGTTGACGGCATCGACGTCGAAGTCGGCGGCGTCGAGCATCGCGGTGACCTGGGCGAGCGGCGCCCGACCGGTGCCCCCGACCGGACGTTCGACCGCCCCGAACGGCGGGACCTGGACCCGCACCTGGCCCATCGCCGCATCGGCCGACCCCGGGGCGGCGACCACGGGGATGCCGCCGGACACGCTGGGCGCACCGCCCTGGTTCGGCACCCCGGCCACCACCTGGCCGACCCCCTGCCACACGGCCTCCTGCGCGAGCGCGGCCCGGGCGGCGGCCGCGGCGGCCTGAGCGGTCCGCACCGAGTCGAGCAGCCGGTCGGCCACCGCGGCCCGTCCCCCGACAACGCCGATCTCCTGCAGGAACCGGCGCTGGTCGTCCTGGCCGGTCACCTCGAGCCGCCACGACGGCACCCCGCCCGCGGTCGGCTGCACGATGCGGGTGCTGATCCCGAACCGCAGCAGCAATGTGGCCACCTGCTCGACCAGCACACGGGACGGCGAGCGGTAGGCGATCTGGCCGCCGTGGCCGTGGGCGTGCACCGCCACCGTCCCGGCCGCCGACCACAGGTGCCGGACGAACAGCGCGATCTGCTCCTTGGGCAGGCTCGCCACCGCCTCGGGCACGAACCGCTCATCCGGTTCGGTCCGCAACAGCCCCAGCTCGTCCAGCCAGGCCGCGACCGGCCCGTCGATCTCGGGCGCCGCGCCGGTCGCACCCAGCCGCAGCACGATCGCGCGCGTCCCTCCGGTGTCCGCCCGGACGGCCGCGACGTCCAGCACCTCGACCGACGTCTCGACCGTGCGGGCGCACACCGGATCGGCCGTCAGGTACCGCACCGGCGAGCCCGTGCCGTACGCCCCGGCGGCCAGCAGGTGCGCGAGCAGCACCACGCGGCGCTCGTCCCAGGTGGTGGCGCGCTCCGGCCCGGGCACGTGCCGGGACACGCCCACCCGGTCGCCGACGGTCAGCTCACCGAGGGGCAGCCAGCCGTCGTAGGTGAGGAACGGATGGTTGGCGGTGGCCGTGACCTCGCGCCCCGAGGCCAGTCGCAGCCGGTACGTCGGCTTCACCCCCGTCGGGAAGACGTGGGTCAGGTGCCGGCGCACGTACTGCAGTCGCTCGTCCAGCGCCCACACCGGCACGTCACGGGCACCCAGCGCGTGCAGCTCGCCCAGCGACGTGGCCGCCCCCGTGTCGGCGCGCAGCACCATCGTGTCCGCCGTGAGGCAGCCGGACTCACGCAGGTCGGACATCTGCGGCTTCTTGTCGGTGCGCTGCTCGGGGCCACGGTTGAGCTGCGAGATCGCGATGACGGGGACCTCGAGCTCCTTGGCCAGCAGCTTGAGGGCGCGGGAGAACTCGCTGACCTCCTGCTGGCGGGACTCGACGCGTTTGCCCGAGCTCATGAGCTGCAGGTAGTCGATCACCACGAGCTTGAGATCGTGCCGCTGCTTGAGCCGTCGGCACTTGGCCCGGATCTCCATGAGCGACATGTTCGGCGAGTCGTCGATGAACAGCGGCGCCTCGGAGATGCGGCCCATGGTGGAGGCGACCTTGCGCCAGTCGTCCTCGTTCATCTGCCCGGTGCGCATCTTCTGCAGGTGCACCTTGGCCTCGGCCGACAGCAGACGCATGGTGATCTCGTTGCGGCTCATCTCCAGGGAGAACACCACCGAGGTCAGGCCGTGCTTGATCGAGGCCGAGCGCGCGATGTCGATGCCCAGCGTCGACTTGCCGATGGCGGGACGTGCCGCCAGCACGATCATCTGGCCCGGGTGCAGGCCGTTGGTGAGCTTGTCCAGGTCGGCGAACCCGGTGGGAACCCCGTGCATCACCCCGCCGCGCTGACCGACCGATTCGATCTCGTCGACCGTCCCGGTGATGATCGCCGACAGCGGCAGGTAGTCCTCGCTGGCCCGTCGCTCGGTGACCGCGTACACCTCGGCCTGGGCGTTGTTCACCAGCTCGTCGACGTCGCCGCCGTCCGCCCCGTACCCGAGCTGGACGATGCGCGTCCCGGCCTCGACGAGCCGGCGCAGCACGGCCCGCTCGCGCACGATGCGCGCGTAGTAGCCGGCGTTGGCCGCCGTCGGCACGGCTGCGATGAGGGTGTGCAGATAGGGCGCACCGCCCACCCGCACCAGATCGCCCCGTTTGGTGAGCTCATCGGCCACCGTCACGGCATCGGCCGGCTCGCCGCGCCCGTACAGGTCGGTCACCGCGTCGTAGATCGCCTCGTGCGCGGGCCGGTAGAAGTCGCTGCCGCGCAGCTGCTCGACGACGTCGGCGATCGCGTCCTTGCTGATCATCATGCCGCCGAGCACCGAGCGTTCGGCGTCCAGGTCCTGCGGTGGGGTGCGGTCGCCGCCGGTCCGGCCACCCTCAGGTGCCAGTCCGTACTCCAGCTCGTCGATCGTCACCGGCCGCCCACCGTCCGCCCCCCGTTGCCCGAACACCCGTTCTACCAGGGCCGTCCGACAGGTCCCCGGAGCCCGCCCACCACTGGCCGGACGTCCGCAGGGAGCGTAGGGGTGTGGGACCGGTGCCACCACGCC
Organism: Actinomycetota bacterium; assembly: GCA_018898235.1. GTDB lineage: Bacteria > Actinomycetota > Actinomycetes > Actinomycetales > Cellulomonadaceae > Cellulomonas. The sequence goes on from JAHIJU010000140.1 coordinate 10,333, forward strand.
CACAACGCACAGGCTCCCTTCACCCTGTGGACGGCCCCCGTCGGTTATCCACATCTCGTGGACAGGGGTGTGGACAGATCGGGTGAATTCCGATCGCACCCGAGCCCGTGACCTCGTCCGACGTCATGCACCGGCTGGGGACGCCTGCCCGTTCGAGGTTCGTTCACCTGCTGGACAGTGAGTGTCCACGGGATGTGCCTCACCAGCCGTGACCACTCCGTGGCCTGGGTGACCTCGATTCGTGACCTACATGCGTGGTGCGGTAACTCCACGGAAACGCAGCGGGCCTACGTTGCGTCACAGCCCTGACGCGCACGTGTCGGGACGGGTTTGCGCCGTCGCGCGCCCGACAACTACGGAGGATCACACATGCGCAGATCGACTCCGCGCCTGGCTAGCCTGGCGATCATCGTCTCGGCCGGCCTGGTGCTCGCCGGCTGTTCGTCCAAGTCGGCCGGCGGCGAGACCACCGCCTCGGGGACGGCCACCGCAGCCGGTGCCCTGGCCATCACCCCCCTGCTCCAGGTCGACGCGACCGGCAAGGAGGTCAAGTCCTCCGGCTCGAGCGAGGCAGCCACCCCCGCCGGCAAGGGCGACGCCAAGTGCTCGGGCATCTCCATCGCCATGGCGGGCGCCCTCACCGGGGCCAACGCGGCCCTCGGTATCAACATCCTCGACGGGCTGTCCCTCGCGGTCGACGAGCACAACGCGGCCAACGCGGACTGCCAGGTGACCGTCAAGCAGTTCGACACCGAGGGCGACCCGCAGAAGGCCACCCAGGTCGCACCGCAGATCGTGTCCGACACCTCGGTCATCGGTCTGCTCGGCCCGGCGTTCTCCGGTGAGACCAAGGCAACCGGCCCGATCTTCAACCAGGCCGGCCTGCTGTCGCTCACGGCCTCGGCCACCAACCCGGCGCTGACGACCAACGGCTGGAGCAACTTCTTCCGCGGTCTGGGCAACGACACCTCCCAGGGCGGTGCGGTCGCCAGCTACCTGAAGGACACGCTGGGCTACAAGAAGGTCTGTGTCGTCGAGGACGACTCCGACTACGGCATCGGCCTGGCCGAGGTCGTCACCTCGACCCTGGGCTCCGTCGCGGACTCCGCCTGCGCCGCCAAGGTCAAGACCGGTGACAAGGACTTCTCCGCCACCGTCCAGCTCATCAAGGACGCCGCACCCGATGCCGTCTACTACGGCGGCTACTACGCCGAGGCCGCCCCGCTGCTCTCGCAGCTGCGCACCGGTGGTGTGACCGCTGCCTTCGCCTCCGGTGACGGCAGCAACGACCCCGAGTTCGTCAAGCAGGCCGGCGACTCCGCCAAGGACGCCTACCTGACCTGCCCGTGCGGCCCCGCGCCGGACGCGTTCTCGGCGGCCTACAAGGCCAAGTTCGGGATCGCCCCCGGCGTGTACTCGGTCGAGGCCTACGACCTCGGCACGATCATCCTCGCGGGCATCGACTCGGGCATCACCACCCGGTCCGACCTCGTGAAGTTCGTCGCCGGCTACGACGGCGTCGGCCTCGCCAAGTCCTACAAGTGGGACTCCACCGGCGAGCTCGCCTCCGCCAGCACGTGGATCTACCAGGTCAAGTGATCGGCTGACGACGGCCGGACCCCGCACGGGGTCCGGCCGTCGTCGCTTGTGTGTCCCGAACGGCCCGGCGTAGCCTCCAGCGCCCGGCTTTCTCCCCTCAGAGGAGCAGCATGAGTGTCCTCGCAGTCGCCGGCGGTCAGTTCCTGGCGGACAGCGTCATCAGCTTCGACCTCGGTGCCCTGGCCCGGAACTTCTGGGCGCTCACCATCGACGGGCTCACCTACGGTGCGATCTACGCCCTTGTCGCGGTCGGCTACACGCTGGTCTACGGGGTGCTGCGACTCATCAACTTCGCGCACTCCGAGATCTTCATGCTCGGCATGTTCGGCCAGTACGCGACGCTGATGCTGCTCGGCTTCGGCCCCAGCGGGAACGCCTACTCCGAGGGTGTGGTGATGACCGTCGTCTACCTCGGGATCGCCATGCTGGGCGGGATGGCCGTCGCGGGCGGCGCGGCCGTCGGTCTGGAACGCGTCGCCTACCGGCCGCTGCGCAAACGCGGCGCGCCCTCGCTGGTCTTCCTGATCACCGCGATCGGCGCCTCGTTCGTGATCCAGGAGTTCGTGCACTTCGTCCTCCCCAAGCTCACCGGCGGCACGCTCGGCGGGGTCAACGCCCAGCAGCCGATCCGACTGGTGCAGGCCAGCGACGTCCTCACCTTCGGGAACGCCTCGATCAACAACGTCGAGATCGTCATCGTGGTCTCGGCCCTGACCCTGGCCTTCGCCGCGGACACGTTCATCAACCGCACCAAGTTCGGCCGCGGCATCCGCGCCGTCGCGCAGGACCCGGTCACCGCAACCCTCATGGGCGTCTCGCGGGAGCGGATCATCATGCTGACCTTCCTCATCGGCGGCATCCTCGCCGGTGCGGCTGCCCTGCTCTACACGCTGCGGGTGCCCTCCGGGATCCTGTACTCCGGCGGCTTCATCCTGGGGATCAAGGCGTTCTGCGCCGCGGTCCTCGGCGGGATCGGGAACCTGCGAGGGGCCCTGCTCGGTGGTCTGCTGCTGGGCGTCATGGAGCTGTACGGCCAGGCCCTCTTCGGCACCGAGTGGCGTGATGTCGTCGCGTTCGTACTGCTGATCCTCGTGCTGATGTTCCGACCGACCGGCATCCTGGGCGAGTCCTTGGGGAGGGCCCGAGCATGAGCACCGAGACCACCACCGCCGTCTCCCACCTGGGCATCGGGGACCGGTTCCGCCTCTGGTGGGACGCGCTCGCGCGGCCCGCGCAGTGGGGCATCGGTGTCCCGTTCATCCTGCTCATCGCCCTGCTGCCGATCATCAAGCCACCGGTGCTCACCACGGTCGGCACCGACTTCGCCGGCGTGCTGGCCCAGTTCGGCATGTACGCGCTGCTGGCCATCGGCCTCAACGTCGTCGTCGGCCAGGCGGGCCTGCTCGACCTGGGGTACGTCGGCTTCTACGCGATCGGCGCCTACACCGTCGGCCTGCTCACCAGCCCCGACAGCCCGTGGAACCAGACGGACTCGTGGCTGTC
>JAHIJU010000011.1 GCA_018898235.1 Actinomycetota bacterium
CTGGTGGTGCTGGCGGTGGCCGGGTTGGGCGCGGTGGTCAGCGCGGCCCGCGCACGCTGAGCTGAGCGCCGCCGGGCGGAGCGTCGCCGGGCGGGGTCAGGCCGGCCGTGTGGGGCGGGCGGTCAGCCGCGGCGCGACTGGACGGCCCGCACCTCGGCCGTCCACGGTGCCTCGATCTTCAACCGGCGCAGCAGCCGGCCCTGGACGGTGAACGCCGCGGCCGGGCAGCCCCGGCAGGTTCCCGACAGCTCGACCTCGACGACCCCGTCGTGCACGCCGCGCAGCACGACCCCGCCGCCGTGACCGGCCGCGTACGGGTTCACGTCCTGCTCGATGAGATCGTGCGCGATGCGCTGCAGCTCACCGTCGGGGTCGGTCCGGTCGTGGTCGGCACCGGCGGCCCGGAGAGCGGCGACCGCGGCGCAGACCGTGGCGCGCACCCGAGCCCCGTGCTGCGCCCAGGTGAGCTCGGCCCGCAGGGTGGTGTCCACGTGATGACGCCCCACCGAGACGTCGGTGAGCACACCCTCGGCCACCAGCGCGTCGAGCTCCGTGGGGCACAGGAGGCCGACGGGCGGCCCGGCCACCTGCCAGCGCAGCGTGCGGGGATCGTCGGTCCGCTCGGGGTGCAGGGCGACCGCCTCGACGGCCGCCGGTTCCGTGCAGGCGGTGCTCACATGAGCGCCAGGGTGACGGTGCGGGCCAGGTAGGCCGACACCCAGGCCAGCGTGCCCATGCCGAAGAACGCGATGGCGGGCCACCGCCAGCTGTTCGACTCCCGGCGCATCACCGCGAGGGTGGACATGCACTGCAGCGCGAACGCGAAGAAGACCAGCAGCGCGACGATGGTCGGCGGGGTGAACACGAGCTCACCGGTCTTCGGGCCGTCGGTCCAGGTCAGGCCGGCGAGCGTGCCCGACGGGTTGTCGGAGTCGTCGGAGGCCACCACCTGACCGAGCGTCGAGACGAACACCTCACGTGCGGCGAGCGCGCCGACGAGCCCGACATCGATCCGCCAGTCGAAGCCCAGTGGTTCGAAGACCGGTTCGACGGCGTGGCCGAGGCTCGCGGCGTAGCTGTGGTCGAGCACGTAGGCGCTCGCGTCGACGTCGTCCATGCCCGCGGTCTCGGCGGTGCGGGAGGGGAACGTCATGAGGGCCCACAGGACGATCGTGACGGTGAGGATGATGGTCCCGACCTTGCGCAGGAAGATCTTGACCGGGTCCCACACCTGGGCGAGCACCGTGGCGGGCGTCGGGACGCGGAACGGCGGCAGCTCCAGGTAGAAGTGCAGACCGCCGTTGCGCAGCAGGGTCGAGCGCAGCAGCGAGGCGACCGCCATCGCGGCCAGCCCGCCGAGCAGGTACAGCGCGAACATCGCCAGGCCCTGCACACCGAACGGGCCCCAGGTTGCGCCCGCGGGCACCAGCATGCCGACCAGCAGCAGGTACACCGGCAGCCGGGCCGAGCACGGCATGAGAGGTGCGGCGACCATCGTCGCGAGCCGGTCCCGGGACGAGGGCATGGTCCGGGTCGACATGATGCCGGGGATGGCACAGGCGACCGAGGACAGCATCGCGACGAAGGCGCGCCCGTCCAGCCCCGAGACCGACATCACGCGGTCCATGAGCACGGCGGCGCGGGAGAGGTAGCCGACGCCCTCCATGAGCGAGAGCAGGAGGAACAGCAGGATGATCTGCGGCAGGAACACCAGCACGCCGCCGACGCCGCCGATGAGCGCGGTCTGCACGAAGCCGGACAGCAGCGGTTGGGTGATGGCCTGCCCGGCCAGGTCGCCGAGCCAGCCGAAGAAGGACTCGACCCACGCCTGGGCGGGCGCGGCGACCGTGAAGATCATCTGGAAGAAGACGGTCATGACGGCCGCGAAGACCACCAGCCCCCAGACGGGGTGCAGCAGCACGCTGTCGATGCCGCGGGTGTTCCGTGAGGGCTTCGCCGGGCGGTAGGCGGCGCTCTCGAGCACGGAGCTCGCCCAGCCCGCGACCTCGTGCGGGTCGGTGGGGGGTGGCACGGGCACCGTGGGCCAGCTGCGCCAGTCCGGCAGCTCGCGGCGCAGCTCGGGGATGCCGCGGCCGCGGTGCCCGACGACGGGGTGCACCGGGACGCCGAGGGCCCGGCCGAGCGCGTCGGTGTCGACCGATCCTTCCCGCGCGGCGAGCTCGTCCATCATGGTGAGCGCCAGCGCCGTGGGGCGGCCGAGGGCGAGGACGGCGGCCACCAGGCCCATCGAGCGGCGCAGGGTGGTTGCGTCGACGACGAGCAGCAGCGCATCGGGACGGGGAGCGCCGGACAGGGTTCCGTCGAGGTGGTCGCGCACGACCTGCTCGTCGGGGCTCGCGGGCTCCAGGCCGTAGGTGCCGGGCAGGTCGACGATCTGGACCGCGTCGCCGCCGCCGCCGAGGCGCCCCACGCTGTGCGTGACCGTGACACCCGGGTAGTTGGCGGTACGCACCCGCAGCCCGGTGAGGTGGTTGAACACCGTGGACTTGCCGGAGTTCGGGGCGCCGACGAGGGCGACGGTCGGCTCGTGCGTGGCGAGCGCCGGCCCGTCGGTGTGGCAGGCGCTCACGCGGTCAGCTCCACGAGGACGGCTCCGGCCAGGTCGGCCCGCAGGCACAGATCGGTCTCGCCTACCGCGTAGACGACCGGGCTGCCGAACGGTGAACGGCGCAGGCACTGCACCCGGGTCCCGGCCCCGAACCCGAGGTCAAACAGCCGACGAGCGGCCGCCTCTCCCAGCTCGTCGGAGACGGAGACCACCGTCGCCTGTTGGCCCCGTCGCAGTGCCAGCAGCGGCAGGGTGCGGGTCGTTGGTCCGGCGGGGGACAGCGCGGTGGTCATGATCAGTCCTCGGATGTGCCTCGTCGCCACACCGGCGACCCCTTGAGGTTAGGTCAGGCTGTCCTATGCGGGTGGGGCCTTGGTCCCAGTCTGGCACGCGCGGCTCGGTCGGTGGCCGCACTCCTGGGAGGACACTGAAATTTCAATACTCCTTCACGACGGCTGCGCCCGTCCGGTCATTGACATTTCAGTGGGTCGGCGCGCCGCAGAGCGGCCGGGTGCCGTCCTGTGCGCCCCGCACGACGGTGTGCAGCCCGGGCGGCATCGCCGCGTCGGAGCTCCGGACCGGCGGGGGGTCCGCCGGGGGTCGTCGACGGTTCCCGGACCGCGGGTGCTGCTACTGAAATGTCAATGGAGGTCCGGGGCTCCCGTCGCCGGGACCGACGGGGGTCGTTGGAGCCTGAGGGCGGGCGCAAGGCGCTTCTGAAATGTCAATGGGACCCGCCCCCGGGGACGCGGGCGACCGCCGAACGACCGGGCGTCCACGGTGGCCGGACCAGGAGCCGAGCCTTCGGGTACGGGCCGCAGAGCGTCCGTGCGAACGTCAACGGTGCCGTCCAGCCGTCGGACGGAGGCTGGTCGGCGGTGTGACAGCGAGCGGTCAGGCGACCCGGAAGGTCCCGACCTGCACCGCCAGCTCGCGGGCGACCTCGGCGATGTTCCGGGCCGCGTCGGTGAGCGCATCGGCGTCCTCGCTCGTGCCCACCGCCACGGACTCGACGCGGCGGATCCCCTGGGTGATCCGCCCGGTCGCTGCGGCGGTCGTCGACAGCGAGCCCGCCACCTCGGCCATCGTCGCCCGCTGTTCCTCGGTCGCCGCCATCACAGTGTCCTGGGCCTGGGTGGCGGCACCCATCGCCAGGTGGGCGCGGTCGATGGCGGCCAGCACCCGCTCGATCTCCTGGTGCTGGGCGCCGGCCACCTCGCCGATGTCGCTGCTCGCGCCCTGGGACGACTGCGCGAGGTTCTTCACCTCGTCGGCGACCACCCCGAAGCCCTTGCCCGCGGCGCCGGCCCGCGCGGCCTCGATCGTCGCGTTCAGCGCGAGCATGCGGGTCTTGGACGCCACCGCGGCGATCGCCTCGACGGTCCGCTCGATGCTGCGGCTGGACTCGCCCAGGGCGGAGGCGAGCTCGACGGCGTGGGACAGGTCGTCGCGGGCGCGGGTCGCCGTCGAGCTCACCTCGGTCATGGTCGTCGCGATCTCCCCGGTGGTCGAGGTCATCTGCTGGGTGGCGGCGCTCACCGCGTCGAGCATCTCCCGGACGGTCTCGACCTCGCTCGTGGCGGACCGCGACAGGTCGAGGGTCTCGTGCGCCGAGGAGTCGACGGCCCGCGCGGTCGCGCTGAGCCGCTCGGCCGATCCGGCGACCTGGGACGCGGCGGCGACCAGGCCCGTGACCACCTCGTGGTGCGAGATCGCTGGGGCAGCCTCGGTGCTCACGCCGTGACCCCCGGTCCGGGTGTTCGTCCCGCGAGACGTTGACGTCCGAGTGCGACCGAAAGGGTGAGCGTTGTCCCTGGTCAGGGGATCATCCGGTGCTGACGGGTGGCTTCGGCGGCGCCCCGCGGGGGTGCGGGGCTACCGCCGCGCGACCACCGCGGGCGCCCGCCGGAGCCCGCGACGACCGACCCGGTGCAGACCTGCGCCGAGCAGCAGCAGCCCGGTCGCACACGCGAGGACCGGTCCCGGTGCGGCACCGGTGGCGGCCAGCGTCCCGGTGGTGCTCGCAGCCCCCGCGGTGGTGGCGGGTGCCGAGACGGTGACCGGGGCGCTGAGCACCTGGGTCCCGCCCAGCAGCACGATGAGCGTGTGGTTGCCGGCGACGACCGAGCCCGGGAGCGCGAGGTCGACCTCGACCGAACCGGTGGCGTCGGTGGTGAACGAGCCGAGCGCCACCGGGGTGGAGTGCAGCTCCAGCTGGTACGTGGTCAGCGGCGTCAGCCCGTGCAGGGTGACCGTGAGCCGCCCGCCGACGGTCGTCGAGACCGCGCCGTCGGCGGTGTCGGTCTGCACCCAGCGCACACCGACGGCCCGGCTCGGAGCGGTGCCGATCACGAAGTCCGCATACCCGGCCCGGTGGGCCGTCGTCTCGACGTAGACGTAGGAGCCGATGTCGGAGTCGGTGGGTGTGTAGGTCGTCCCGGTGACGCCGATGAGGAGGGTGCCGACGGGGTTGTCGACGCTCGCCCGGAACCAGCGGTAGGTCATCGTGGTCGGCGTGGGTGCCCAGGAGTCGGCGTGGGCGTCGACGGTGTAGGCCGCGCCCGCCAGTCCGGCGCCGGTGAGCGTCGGGGTCGGTGCGGTCGTGAACGAGGCCAGGGCGACTGCGCCGGTGAGGTTCGAGGCGGCCTCGTAGCTCTGCGTGTTCGCCCGGGTTGCCGAGGCGACCACGTAGAGCTGCGTGCCGAGGTCGGCGGAGGTCGGGGTGTAGGAGGTGCCGGTGGCCCCGGTGATCTCGACGTCCGGCGTCCGGTACCACTGGTAGGAGACCGCGTCCGCCGCGGGGCTGAAGGTCGGTGCGGTCAGGGTCAGCGCGACGCCGAACGTCGCTGCGGACGGGACCGTGAGGTTCGTGACGGGTGCCAGTGCGGCCAGGGCGACGGTGCCGGACAGGTTCGAGCCGACGACGTACGACTGGTACCCGGCACGGCTCGCCGTGGCCTCCAGGTAGAGCGACCGCCCCAGCAGATCGGGGGTCGGGGTGAAGGTCAGCGAGGTCGCACCCGCGATGGGCGTCCCGTCCGATGTGAACCACTGGTAGGCGATCGCGTCCGGGGTGGGGCTCAGGTCCGGTGCGGTGGCGGTGGCCGTGGCGCCGACCCGCAGCCCGCCGGTGATCGCCGGGGCGCTGGTGAGGGTGAGCCCACCGGACCCGACGGCACCGATCCACGTCGAGGCGACCTCGCTCGTGGTGTATCCGGCGAGGGTCGCGGCGGCCTGGACGTAGAGCGTGCGGCCGAGGTCGGCGATGGTGAGCTCGTACGTGGTCCCGGTGCCGAGGACGGCGCCGCCGGACACGTCGTACCAGGTGTAGGTCACGGCACTCGGCGTCGGTGACCAGGCCGACGCGGCCGTCGTCGCCGTGAGCGTCTGGCCGATGTGGGCCGTGCCGCTGACGGCCAGCGTGCCGGGCGCGGTGAACGTGCCGGGGACGATCGTGGTCTGGGCCGAGACGACGTAGTTGCTCGAACCGTCGGTGAGCGTCACCGTCGCGAACAGGTAGGTGTTGGCCGTGGTCTGCCC
>JAHIJU010000141.1 GCA_018898235.1 Actinomycetota bacterium
CACCGCCCACTACGTGACCGCCGACCTCGACGAGGGCCCGATCATCGAGCAGGACGTCGAACGGGTGGACCACACCCGGGCGGCCGAGGACCTGGTGCGCCTGGGTCAGGACGTCGAGCGTCGCGCCCTGGCCCGCGCGGTGCGCTGGCACGCCGAGCACCGCGTGCTGCTCGACGGGCACCGCACCATCGTGTTCCGCTGAGCCGCGCTGCGCCGAGCCCCCTGCGGGCCCGGCCTCAGATCGCCGAGCGCAGCCGCGGACCCGCGGTGGTGGCGCCCGTGATCGCCGCCAGGATGTCCTCGTAGCTCGAGGTCGCGGCATCGAACGAGCCGTTGTTGCGCCCGTGCCGCAACACCTCGACCCGGTCGGACACCGCCCGTACGTCGTTCATGTTGTGGCTGATGAGGATGACGCCGAGCCCCAGGTCGCGCAGCCGTTCGATGTGCGTGAGCACCTCGGCGGTCTGCACCACCGACAGCGCCGCCGTGGGTTCGTCGAGCACGACGATCCGGGGGTCGCCGATGAGCGTGCGGGCGATCGCGACCGCCTGCCGCTGCCCGCCCGACAGCTGGCTGAGCGGTGTGCGGACGGAGGGGATGCGGGCGCGCAACCGCTGCAGCACCTCACGCGTGAGGTGCTCCATCTGCCCCTCGTCGAGCATCCCCGAGCTCGTGCGCAGCTCGCGGCCGAGGAAGATGTTCGAGGTCACGTCGAGGTTCTCGCAGATCGCGAGGTCCTGGAACACCGTGGCGACACCCATCTCCAGGGCCATCGAAGGTGATCCCAGGGTCACCTGCTCGCCGTCGATCTCGACGAGGCCCGCCTCCGGCACCAGCACCCCCGAGATGATCTTCGCGAGGGTCGACTTGCCCGCACCGTTGTCGCCGACGAGCGCCACCACCTCGTGGGCGTGCACCGTCAGATCGACCCCGACCAGCGCCTCGACCGCCCCGAACCGCACGCTGATCTCGCGCATCGAGAGCAGCGGGACGCGACCGGACCGGCCGGCGCCGTTGCCCTGGCTCATCTGTTCACCTGCTCCCCATCGGGCCTGTGTCTCGTGGAAGTGAAGCCCCGCACCCGGCCGCCGTCAACCGAGACCACGCCAGGCCATCGGCTCCAGCTCGTCCCGCGCGCCGACGTCCGTCGACTGGAGCACCAGGACCAGCGCCCCCGTCACCTCCGCCCGCTCGCCCAGCTCGGCCGGGAACACCTCGAGCGGCGCGATCTGGTTGAGCAGCACCCGCCGTCGGATCGCCTCCCGCAGCGGGGCCATGAGCACCTCGCCGGTCTCGGCCAGCTCACCGCCGACCACGATGCACTGCGGGTTGACGGCCACGCCGAGGCCTGCGACGACGGCCCCGATGGTCGCCCCGGCATCGGCGATCACCTGCCGGCAGCCCGGGTCGCCCTCATTGGCCGCCGCGATCACGTCCCGCAGCGCGAGCGCCCCGTGGCTGGCCCGCAACGGTTCGAGCAGCGCCTGCGACCCGACGACGGTGTCCAGGCACCCCCGGCTGCCGCACAGGCAGATCCGACCCGCCGGGTCGACCTGCACGTGCCCGATCTCCCCGGCGGTCCCGGCGAATCCTCGGTGTACCCGACCGCCGAGGACGATGCCCGCACCGGTGCCGTAGGAGGCCCGCACGTAGATCGAGTCCTGGTACTCCCGCGAGGCGCCGAGCGTGCTCTCGGCGAGCGCCCCGAGGTTCGCGTCGTTGTCGACGAACACCGGCCGGGCCAGCCGTTTGGACAGCACGTGCGCGACGGCGACCTCGTCCCAGCCCCGCATGATCCCCTTGACCGAGACCATGCCGGTCGACGAGTCGACCGGGGCCGGCAGCCCGACGCCGATGCCGAGCACCTCCTCCAGCGAGGCACCGACCCGGTCCAGCATGTCCACGAGCAGCAGCGCCGCCCGGTCGAGCGTGGTGTCCACCCGGTGCTGGGCCGGCAACGGGAGCAGCTGCTCGGCGATCACGTCGTGCGAGACGTCGCCCAGCACGACCCGCATGTGCCGCAGCCCGATGTGCACACCGGCGGCGATGCCCACGCGCCGGGCGAGCGTGACGAGCTGGGCCCGCCGTCCGGTGCGCACGGTGTTGCGCACATCGACCAGGCCCGAACCGACGAGCTCCTTGACGATGGTCGAGACCGTCGCCGCGGACAGCCCGGTGGCACCCGCGAGCTCGACCTGGGTGAGGCCGCCGTGGCGTTTGACCGCGTCGAGGATGAGCCCGCGGTTCGCCCCACGAAGGGCCGACTGCGAGCCCGTCGCAGCCGGGCGATCTGCCATGGTCAGAGCCTAACGACGCAGGTGAGGCGAACGGTCCACGGCCCGGCGCCACGAGGACGCCGGGCCGTGCGCCGCGGGGCTCAGCGAGCCGCTGCCGCCCGCCGCTTGTTGTAGATGTCGAACGCCACC
>JAHIJU010000142.1 GCA_018898235.1 Actinomycetota bacterium
GACGCCGAGCGCCGGGTCCGGTAGATCGCGACGATGATGGCGAGCCCGACGACGACCTCGGCCGCCGCGACCACCATGACGAAGAACGCGAGGACCTGGCCGATCAGGTTGCCGTGGATGCGGGCGAAGGTGACCAGCGCCAGGTTCGTGGCGTTGAGCATGAGCTCGACACCCATGAAGACGATGATCGCGTTGCGGCGCAGCAGTACGGCCGTCGCGCCGATCGAGAACAGCAGGGTTGCGAGCACGACGTAGTTGGTGACGCTCACCGGTCGGCCTCCGCGCTCTGGTCAGGGGCGGACGACGGCCCGTTCTGGCCGGTGTCCGAGGTGGCGGCACCGAGGACGGCGGCGGCCGACTCCTCGGCGACCGGCGGGGTCTGCGCCTGGGGTGGCGGCTCGGAGTCGTCGGCCCAGCCACCGGCGAGCACCCGGTTGATCCGCGCCGAGTACTCGCGGGCGTCGGCCTCCTGACCGCGCACCCGGATCACCCGGGGCACGGAGGACTCCAGCGGGCGGCCGTCGGGACCGAGGGCCGGGACGTCCATCGCGTTGTGCCGGGCGTAGACACCCGGTGCGGGCAGCGGGGTCAGCACTGCGCCGTCGGCCAGGGCCGCGACCCGGGCGTCGAGCCGCGAGCGCTGGGTGCGCTTGGGCACCAGCCGCTCACGGTGGGTGAGCACGAGCGCACCGAGCGCCGCCGTGACGAGCAGGGCGCCCACGATCTCGAGTGCGAAGGCGTGCTGGCCGAAGACGATCTCGGCCAGGCCCACGGGGTTTGTCGAGGCATTCGCATCGTCGAGCCCGACCGGGGTGCCGAAGGTGGCCCGGCCGACCACGCCGGCCAGCACGATCGCGAGCCCGAGGCCGGCGATGATGCCGACCGCGCGCTGACCCGCGAGGGTCTCGGTGAGCGAGTCGGAGGAGTCGACGCCGACGAGCATCAGGACGAACAGGAACAGCATCATGATCGCGCCGGTGTAGACGACCACCTGGACGATGCCGAGGAACACCGCATCCTGCGCGACGTACATGAAGGCCAACGAGATCATCACGACGATGACCCCGAGCGCGGCGTGCACGGCCTTGCGGGCGAAGAGCAGCCCGAGCGCGGCGATCACCATGATGGGCGCGAGCACCCAGAACAGGATGGCCTCGCCGGTCGTGGTCTGGCCGGCCTGGTCGAGCGCTGCTGGCAGCAGCGTGGTGAGCGTGGTCACCGGGCACCCCCCTCGCGGCGCGCGGCCGCGGTGATCTTCTGCTGAGCGGCGCGGGTCTCGCCGATCGGGATGGCCGTGGCCAGGCCCGGCCCGCCGAGGAGCGAGGCGTCGTCCGGACGGTGCTCGCGCACCCAGTCGCGCTGGGAGTCCGTCGAGGTCGTGACCTCGCCGCGGTAGTACTCGGTGTCGGTCGTTCCCTCGACCATGGGGTGAGGGGGTGCGAGCATCCCCTCGGACAGCGGGCCGAGCAGGTCCTGCTTCTCCCAGATGAGGCCCGACCGCGTGGGACCGGCGAGCTCGAAGTCGTTGGTCATCGTCAACGCCCTGGTCGGGCACGCCTCGATGCACAGCCCGCACAGGATGCAGCGCAGGTAGTTGATCTGGTAGACGCGGCCGTACCGCTCCCCCGGCGAGAACTGCTCGTCCGGGGTGTTGTCGGCGGCCTCGACGTAGATCGCGTCCGCCGGGCAGGCCCAGGCGCACAGCTCGCAGCCGATGCACTTCTCCAGGCCGTCGGGGTACCGGTTGAGCTGGTGGCGACCGTGGAACCGCGGCTTCACGTTCGCCGGTTCACGCGGGTACTGCTCTGTGACGGTCGGCTTGAAGAAGTTCGACAGCGAGACCCCGAACCCGGCGACCGGCGCGAAGAACTCCGCCACCCCGGTGCGCTCGGGGATGGCCGAGGCGTACGGGGTCGCGGGCGATCCCACGGCGCCTGCCGTGGGGCGAGGCTGCACATCGGACGTGGGGCGGGCCTCGTCGTTGGTGTCAGGCACGGTCGACCTCCTGCGAGGGTGGGGTCTCGGGGTCGGCGGACGCACCGGCTGCGGCCATGGCGCGCAGCTTGCGCGGCGACGGCGGGAGCACCTGACCGGGCAGCGGCGGCACGGGGTAACCGGCGGCGAAGGCGTCGAACTCCTCGGGCTCGGGCTCGGACGGTGGTGGGGCCTGCTTCTTGTCCGGGATGAGGAACGAGATGGCGAGCGCCACCAGCAGCACGGCACCGGCGGTCAGGAACAGCGGACCGCGCAGGTTCACCGAGCCGAACTCCTGCAGCGCCTTGACGACGATGACCAGCACGAGCCAGCCCAGCGCCACCGGGATGAGCACCTTCCAGCCCAGGTTCATGAACTGGTCGTAGCGGAAGCGCAGCAGCGTGCCGCGCACCCAGACGAAGAAGAACATGAGCAGCCAGACCTTGACCAGGAACCACAGCACCGGCCACCAGCCGGTGTTGAGCATCCCGTCGTTGATCGCCGACAGCGGGAACGGCGCCCGCCAGCCGCCCAGGAACAAGGTGGTGCACACGGCGGAGACGTTGAGCGCGTTGATGTACTCGGCCAGGTAGAACCAGGCGAACTTCATCGCCGAGTACTCCGTCATATAGCCGGCGACGAGCTCGCCCTCGGCCTCCGGCAGGTCGAACGGCAGGCGGTTGACCTCACCGACCATCGACACCACGTAGAGGATGAACGCGACCGGCAGCGCCACGGCGTACCAGAAGGTGCTCTGCGACTCGACGATCTCGGACGTCGACATCGAACCGGCCAGCACGAACACGCTCACCAGCGACAGCCCCATCGCCAGC